>NZ_JBKVNQ010000070.1:0-12524 GCF_046967715.1 Hominisplanchenecus sp. | reverse complement strand
ATACTTTGACAAATACTTATTATCGCTATATGGGAAGACTGAAAATAACTCTGAAAAAAGCGAAAAATAAAAACGGTTTTGTGATCACAGATATCAAAAGAGTGAGAACGGAGAATGTTAATATTTAAACAGATAGTTAATCGTGGTTTTGTTTGTTTGGTCACTTTCATTATACAACATTATCGAAATTAAGGTGCCTTTCTTTTAGGCAAAATCACGAACTTGCTCATTTATAGGTAATAAAATAAAAACAGTTGACAAAATAGCTTTTTCTCGGTAACGTGGAGAAAAGGCTATTTTTTTCAACAACATTATTTATAGGAAGGACAGGTGAATCTATGAAAAAAGCGACCTCAAAATTACTGTTATTTTTCTTTTGCATGAGTTTTCTTATGGTGATTCCAAAGAAGGTAAATGCAGCAGAAATCATTCCGGTCAATATCTCGGTAAAATATGGTCAGACAGAAGGCCGAAAGATCTTTGACATGATCAATGAGATGAGAACAGACAGCTTCGATGCATGGTGTTGGAATGATGATAATGAAACAAAAACCAGATATGATAACCTGAACGAGCTTGCTTACGATTATGATCTGGAGAGAATTGCAACGAAGCGTGCAGCAGAACTTGCATTATTGTTCGATCATGGAAGACCAAACGGTGAAAGCTTTTTCAGTATTTATGAGGAAGAAGGTATCACTTATCGTGCAGCTGGAGAGAACATTGCAATGGGATATCGTACAGCAGAAGCAGTAAATGCGGCATGGCGTGAAGATGGCGAGCCGTATAACGGACAGGGACATCGAAGGAATATGCTGAATCCTAAGTTTAATTGTGTTGGAATTGGGCATGTTTACCTGGATGGCTGTCATTACTGGGTAGAAGAATTTGCATACAGAACTTCTGTTAATACCACGGAAACAACAGCAAATGACAGTGAGCAGACCATGAGCCTTTCGGTGCCGAAAAGCAAGGTTACGGGTCTTAAAGTAGCGTTTGACAAAACTTCCTATAGCCTCCGAACCGGAGAATCAATAGAAGTAAAGCTTACGGCTAAGCTTACTGTTTTTGGAAGCGATACGATCGTGACAGATCTGCCGGCTATTTCAATAAATGATCCTTCCATTGCCACCTATAGCAATGGGAAAATTACAGGAGTAGCAGAAGGAAGTACGACATTGACGGCATCTTTGTACGGACTGACAGCAGCAGATATGCCAACGATAAATGTGTATAGGTGTGAACATCATTGGGATCAGGGAGAGATCATAACAGAAGCAACCTGCACAGAAGAAGGCGAAAAAAAATTCACCTGTAGTATCTGCGGTGATGAAAAAACAGAAAAAGTAAGTGCAACAGGTCATCAGCATACGGAAATCCGCAATAAAAAAGAAGCTACCTGTAAGGAAACAGGCTACAGCGGAGATACCTGGTGCAAAGATTGTGGAAAGAAAATCTTATCCGGTCAGACGATTGCAAAAACAGAAAATCATAGCTGGGATGCCGGAAAAGTCACAACAAAAGCAACCTGCACAGAAGAAGGCGAAAAAACATTTACCTGTAGTATCTGCGGTGATGAAAAAACAGAAAAAGTAAGTGCAACAGGTCATCAGCATACGGAAATCCGCAATAAAAAAGAAGCTACCTGTAAGGAAACAGGCTACAGCGGAGATACCTGGTGCAAAGATTGTGGAAAGAAAATCTTATCCGGTCAGACGATTGCAAAAACAGAAAATCATAGCTGGGATGCCGGAAAAGTCACAACAAAAGCAACCTGCACAGAAGAAGGCGAAAAAACATTTACCTGTAGTATCTGCGGTGATGAAAAAACAGAAAAAGTAAGTGCAACAGGTCATCAGCATACGGAAATCCGCAATAAAAAAGAAGCTACCTGTAAAGAAGAAGGCTACAGCGGAGATACCTGGTGCAAAGATTGTGGAAAGAAGATCTTATCCGGTCAGGCGATTGCAAAAACAGAGGATCATAGCTGGAATCAGGGAGAGATTACAAAAGAACCAACCTGTAAAGAGGAAGGTGAAAAAACATTTACCTGCAGTATCTGCGGCAATACAAAAACGGAAAAAGTGAGCACAACGGACCATCAGCATATGGAAATCCGCAATCAGAAGAATCCTACCTGCAAGGAAGCAGGATATAGTGGAGATACTTATTGTGCGGATTGCGGAGTGAAAATTTTCTCCGGTAAGACGATTGCAAAAACAAAGAACCATAACTGGGATGGAGGAGTGATCACAACAGAACCGACCTGTACAGAGCGAGGCGAAAAAACATTTACCTGCACGATCTGCGGAAATACAAATACAAAGAAGGTAAATGCAACAGGACACCGTTATGGAGCATATAAAGTTGTCAAAGAGCCGACAAATAAAAGAAAAGGACTGAAGAGCAAAACTTGCAGTGTATGCGGAAAAATAGTTTATGAGGGGATACCAAAGACAAATTTTTCGCCGACAGATTCTTCAGAGACAAATCCGGATCAGAATCCGCAGACAAGCCAGAAAACCACGCGAAAAATTAAACTGAACCGCAGGAAACTGACTTTGAAAAAAGGCAAAAGTTTCAGATTGAAAGTTACGTTAACTCCGGCAGACAGCCAGGATAAGATTACTTACAAGACTTCCAATAAGAAAATTGCGACAGTTAGCAAAACAGGAAAGATCAAAGCAAAGAAAAAAGGAAAAGTAAAGATTACGGTGATTTCCGGCAAGAAGAAAGCAGTTTGCACTGTAAAAGTGAAATAAGTGTAAAGGAAATGGAAATGCTTATGAAAAACAGAAAGTTATATCAGATGTTAGCTGTAACAGCAGGAGTGCTGCTTCTTTCTGGCTGTGGTGCTTCCTCCGCACAGGAAACGGGCATAACATCATCCGATCCGCAGGAAGCAACCACAATTTCTGAAGAAACAAAAGCACCAGATAGTACAGAAAGTACAGAAAACACAAAAAGCACAGAAAGTAAAGCATCAGAATCCGAATCTTCGGCTGAGACAGCAGCAGAAACAGAATCTCAGTTGCAGCAATCTGAAATACAGCCGCAGCAGACGGATCAGCAGATTTCACGAATCAATTATTATGATGCGGATGGCAAACTGATCTACTACGACAGTTATGCTTATTATGATAACGGTTTATTATGCAGCACTACGCTTCATTCCGTTGATTATTATGACAATGGAAACGGAGAACAGGATTCCTATACGGGCAATGAATATACGTTTCTGTATCTGTATGATGCGGATGGTAATATCAAAACAACGATGCCGGGTTCCCTGACAATTGCAGATAACTACAATGATGAGACGGGGGAATTTGTGCTGGATTATGATTATGATGCGGATGGAAATTCAACACCGCTTATCATTTATCCCAAAGAAGAAAGTATTGAGCAGGAGAAGTTTCATGTGGATCCGTCAAAGACAGAAAGAATCTACGGGGCTGCACCGATTCTTCCGACGCGGGCAGAAAATGGATGGACTTCTTCCTATTTAAATGAAATCTTTTCGCAGGATGCACCAACAGACATGACAGAAGTCCGGTTTCTGGATATCAACGACGACGGGCAGCCGGAGCTCTGGCTGGATTATGGATATGGTTATGCAGGCGGAGAAGTATTTACAACGGATGGCAGCACGACGGACAAAGTTTACCTGTCACATGGAGCGGCCTATACAATCCCTGGCAGCAATCTGCTGCATACAACCGGTGGACATATGGGTGGATATTATGACGAGATTTATAAGATTGAAAACGGAAAGTTCGCTACAGTTGCCAAAGGCAGTTATGGGGAAACAGAAGATCAGCAAACGGATGAAAACGGTGAACTGATTTACCGTTATTACTGGAATGGTGAAGATGTGTCAGAAGAACAGTATGAGCAGAACCTGAAAGAACTTTTTGATCAGGATCAGGCGGAGGACATTTATCAGAATATCTATACATTTGAACAGAGCAAGGCACTGCTTCAGCAGATGATGTAAAGATTATGAGTGGAAACACGGATTGTACTTAAAAAAAAACAACAAAAACAGTAAAAAAGCTCTTGCATTTACAAGGGCTTTTTATTATAATAGCCAGTGTTGTGACATTGATAGCGTTGAAGCGTGAGGTTGCTGCGGACTCAAATCGCAGGTTTTCCGTGGAGCGAATGTCAAGTTATAAAACTGGCGACAAGTCACTGTACAATATAGAGAACGTCCGGGTAAGCCGGAAACACCGTGTGAGATTTGAGACACACACGGCATAGTGTACAGTCACCGCTTGTCGTACTGAAACAAAGTGCGAAAAGGAGGCGACTTTTTTATTATGGCAACAAGTCAAGTAATGAGAATCACATTAAAAGCATATGACCATCAGCTGGTTGATGCATCTGCAAAAAAAATCATCGAAACTGTAAAAAAGAACGGATCTAGGGTGAGCGGACCGGTGCCACTGCCAACAAAGAAAGAAGTAGTGACAATTCTGAGAGCCGTACACAAATACAAAGATTCCAGAGAACAGTTTGAGCAGAGAACTCATAAAAGACTGATTGATATCGTAGCACCGACTCAGAAAACAGTTGATGCACTCTCCAGACTGGAAATGCCGGCTGGTGTTTACATCGATATCAAAATGAAAAACAAATAATGAATTTGTTCCGTAAATTATCCTAAAGGGTTGATATAGAAGTAACGCAAGTTCCACTTATATCGATTGTTTGACTAGGATGATTGCACAACACAGTGTAATCCGCTGTAGAAAAACAGGAGGTAAATCAATGAAGAAAGCGATTTTAGCAACAAAAGTCGGAATGACTCAAATCTTCAATGAAGACGGAGTGCTTACTCCGGTAACCGTTCTGCAGGCAGGTCCTTGTGTAGTAACACAGATCAAAACAGTAGAAAACGACGGTTACAGTGCAGTACAGGTTGGTTTTGGCGACAAGAGAGAAAGTCTTGTAAACAAACCAATGAAAGGTCAGTTCAGCAAAGCTGGTGTATCCTGCAAGAGATTCGTAAGAGAGTTCAAATTTGAGAATGCTGAGGATTACAAAGTAGCAGACGAGATCAAAGCTGACATCTTTGCAGCTGGTGATAAGATTGATGCTACTGCAATTTCCAAAGGTAAGGGATTCCAGGGTGCGATCAAGAGACATGGTCAGCACAGAGGACCGATGGCTCATGGTTCTAAATTCCATCGTCATCAGGGTTCAAACGGTGCCTGCTCCGATCCGAGCCGTGTATTCAAAGGAAAAGGAATGCCTGGACAGATGGGAAATAAGAGAATCACCATCCAGAACCTGGAAATCGTAAAAGTTGACGTTGAGAACAATCTTCTCTTGGTTAAAGGTGCAGTACCAGGACCTAAAAAATCTTTAGTGACAATTAAAGAGACTGTAAAATCTGGTAAGTAAGCATTTTCGAAAGGAGGAACACACAGATGGCAAACGTATCTGTTTTTAATATGGAAGGCAATGAAGTTGGCACTATGGAGCTCAACGATGCCATTTTCGGTGCGAAAGTAAATGAGCACCTTGTGCATCTGGCAGTTGTAAGTCAGCTTGCAAACAAACGTCAGGGTACACAGAAAGCAAAAACCCGTTCTGAAGTATCCGGTGGCGGAAGAAAACCTTGGAGACAGAAAGGAACCGGTCATGCAAGACAGGGTTCAACAAGAGCTCCGCAGTGGACAGGCGGCGGAATGGTATTCGCTCCGGTGCCACGTGATTACACAATCAGACTGAACAAAAAAGAAAAAAGAGCAGCTCTGAAATCTGTTCTGACTTCTAAAGTTCAGGAAAACAAATTCATCGTTGTTGATGAACTGAAATTTGACGAGATCAAGACAAAAGCTATGAAAAATGTTCTGGCAAACCTGAAAGCTGACAAAGCACTGGTTATCCTGAATGACAACGACCAGAACGTAGTTCTGTCTGCAAGAAATATCGAAGGTGTTGAGACGGCTCTGACAAATACCATCAACGTATTTGATCTGCTGAAACACAACACCGTTGTAGTTACAAAAGCAGCTGTAGAAACAATCGAGGAGGTGTACGCATAATGGCAAATGTACAGTACTATGATGTGATCTTAAAGCCGGTTATCACAGAAAAAAGCATGAACGCTATGGGCGACAAAAAATACACCTTTTTTGTTCATCCGGAAGCAACAAAAACTCAGATTAAAGAAGCTGTAGAAAAAATGTTCGAAGGAACAAAAGTAAAAAGCGTAAATACCATGAACATCGACGGCAAGAAGAGAAGACGTGGTATGACAGTCGGAAAAACAGCTAAGAGCAAAAAGGCAATCGTTGCTCTGACAGAGGACAGCAAAGATATCGAAATCTTCCAGGGACTCTAAGATCTGACTTAATCAAACGATATACGCAGGCTAAGCGTGACAATAAATAGTTGAAAGGAGAAACAACAATGGGAATTAAAACATATAACCCATATACACCTTCCAGAAGACAGATGACTGGATCTGATTTCTCTGAAATTACAAAAACGGCTCCTGAGAAAAGCTTGGTAGTATCTCTGAGCAAAAACTCCGGACGTAATAATCAGGGTAAGATCACAGTAAGACACCGCGGAGGCGGAAATAGAAGAAAATACAGACTGGTAGATTTCAAGAGAAAGAAAGACGGAATCGCAGCAAAAGTTATCGGTATCGAATACGATCCGAACAGAACAGCTAATATCGCACTGATCTGCTACGCAGACGGTGAAAAAGCATACATCCTGGCACCGGCCGGACTGAAAGTCGGCATGAAAGTTATGAGTGGTGCTGAAGCAGAAGTAAGACCAGGTAACTGCCTGCCTCTGTCTGCTATCCCGGTTGGTACTATGGTACACAACATCGAACTGTATCCTGGAAAAGGCGGACAGCTGGTTCGTTCCGCAGGAAACGGCGCACAGGTTATGGCTAAAGAAGGAAAATACGCAACACTGCGTCTGCCTTCAGGTGAAATGAGAATGGTTCCGATCAACTGCCGTGCAACCATCGGTGTAGTTGGAAACGGAGAACACAACCTGATCAACATCGGTAAAGCCGGAAGAAAACGTCACATGGGTATCAGACCTACTGTTCGTGGTTCCGTAATGAACCCGAATGACCATCCACACGGAGGTGGAGAAGGTAAGACCGGTATCGGTCGTCCAGGTCCATGCACACCTTGGGGCAAACCTGCACTTGGCTTGAAGACAAGAAAGAAAAACAAACAGTCTAACAAGCTGATCGTAAGAAGAAGAGACGGAAAAGCGCTGAATAATAAATAGGATATAGGAGGTTGAATCCATGGCACGTTCACTGAAAAAAGGACCATTTGCTGATGCAAGCTTACTGAAAAAGGTAGATGCCATGAACGCAGCAGGCAGCAAACAGGTTATCAAAACCTGGTCACGCCGTTCTACAATCTTTCCACAGTTCGTAGGACATACAATTGCTGTTCATGACGGAAGAAAACATGTTCCTGTATATGTTACAGAGGATATGGTTGGACACAAACTCGGAGAGTTCGTAGCAACCAGAACCTACAGAGGACATGGTAAGGACGAGAAAAAATCTGGCGTTCGCTAGAATCGGATAATCAGTCGAAAAGGAGGTTATATCTATGGCTAAAGGACATAGATCCCAGATAAAGAGAGAAAGAAATGCTCAGAAGGACACAAGACCGTCAGCTAAGTTATCTTACGCCAGAGTCTCTGTTCAGAAAGCATGCTTCGTATTGGATGCTATTAGAGGCAAAGATGTTCAGACAGCACTTGGTATTGTAACTTACAATCCAAGATATGCATCTGAGCTGATTGCAAAATTATTAAAATCAGCAATTGCAAACGCTGAAAACAACAACGGTATGAGTGTTGAAAACCTTTATGTTGAGGAATGTTACGCAAATAAAGGACCTACAATGAAGAGAATCAGACCAAGAGCACAGGGCAGAGCTTACAGAATCGAAAAGAGAATGAGCCACATCACCATCGTGCTTAATGAGAAATAGGGAGGTAAAGCATGGGACAGAAAGTTAATCCACACGGCCTGAGAGTCGGTGTTATTAAAGACTGGAATTCTAAATGGTATGCTGAAGCTGACTTCGCTGATTATCTGGTAGAAGATCATAAGATCAGAACATACCTCAAGAAAAAACTGTACAGCGCAGGAGTTGCAAAAATCGAAATCGAGAGAGCTTCCGACAGAGTAAAAGTTATCATTTACACTGCTAAACCGGGGGTTGTTATCGGTAAAGGCGGCTCTGAAATCGAAAAAGTAAAAGCAGAAGCTCAGAAACTCACTTCTAAGAAGCTGATTATCGATATCAAAGAAGTTAAGAGACCGGACAGAGACGCACAGCTGGTAGCTGAGAACATCGCTCTGCAGCTTGAAAACCGTGTTTCCTTCAGACGTGCTATGAAATCTACAATGGGACGTTCTATGAAAGCAGGAGCAAAGGGTATCAAGACTTCCGTATCCGGCCGTCTTGGCGGAGCTGATATGGCTCGTACAGAGTTCTACAGCGAAGGTACTATTCCACTGCAGACATTGAGAGCAGATATTGACTATGGATTTGCTGAAGCAGATACAACTTACGGCAAACTTGGCGTTAAAGTTTGGATCTACAAAGGCGAAGTTCTTCCAACGAAAGGCAATAAGGAAGGGAGCGATAAATAATGTTAATGCCAAAAAGAGTAAAGCGTCGTAAACAGTTCCGTGGCTCCATGGCTGGTAAAGCGCTTAGAGGAAATAAAATTACAAATGGTGAATATGGTCTTGTCGCTTTAGATCCATGCTGGATCAGATCCAACCAGATCGAGGCAGCCCGTGTTGCTATGACTCGTTACATCAAACGTGGTGGTAAAGTTTGGATCAAAATTTTCCCAGACAAACCTGTAACTGCAAAACCAGCTGAAACCCGTATGGGTTCCGGTAAAGGAACTCTGGAATACTGGGTAGCAGTAGTTAAACCGGGCCGTGTAATGTTTGAACTTGCAGGAGTTCCGGAAGAAGTTGCTCGTGAAGCATTACGTCTTGCTATGCATAAATTACCTTGCAGATGTAAGATCGTTGCCAAGGCAGATTTAGAAGGCGGTGATAACAGTGAAAATTAATAAGTATGTAGAAGATTTAAGAACGAAATCAGCTGCAGAATTGAATGAAGAATTAGTAGCTGCTAAAAAGGAACTCTTCAACCTGAGATTCCAGAACGCAACAAATCAGTTGGACAATACAAGCAGAATCAAAGAAGTTCGCAGAAACATTGCAAGAATCCAGTCCGTTATTACAGAGAAAGCTGAATAATCAACGGTAACATTCTGCTAGAAAGGAGCAATGGTTAAAGATGGAAAGAAATCTTAGAAAAACTCGTGTCGGCAAGGTCGTAAGCAATAAGATGGATAAAACAATCGTAGTTGCTATCGAAGAGCATGTAAAACATCCGCTTTACAAAAAGATCGTGAAAGACACATATAAATTAAAAGCACATGATGAAAACAACGAGTGCAGCATTGGTGATACAGTAAAGGTTATGGAAACAAGACCGCTGTCCAAGGACAAGAGATGGAGACTTGTTGAAATCGTCGAAAAAGTGAAATAGTATATAGGAGGTATATCAGCATGATCCAGCAGGAAAGTAGACTGAAGGTGGCTGATAACACTGGTGCAAAAGAGATTCTGTGTATCAGAGTTATGGGCGGATCTACCAGAAGATATGCAAGCATTGGTGATGTAATCGTAGCTACGGTTAAAGATGCAACACCAGGCGGTGTTGTTAAAAAAGGTGATGTTGTAAAAGCAGTAGTTGTTCGTACAGTTAGAGAAACACGCCGTAAGGATGGTTCCTACATCAGATTCGATGAGAACGCTGCAGTTATTATTAAAGATGACAAAACTCCAAGAGGAACCCGTATTTTTGGACCAGTAGCCAGAGAGCTTCGTGAAAAACAGTTTATGAAAATTGTTTCACTGGCTCCGGAAGTATTATAAGGAGGTACCAGATGTCAGCTTATAAAATTAAAAAAGGTGATACCGTTAAAGTAATCGCCGGTAAAGATAAAGATAAAGAAGGCAAAGTAATCGCAGTTGACACAAAGAACCACAGAGTTCTGGTTGAAGGTGTAAACATGGTTACAAAGCACACAAAACCGTCAGCAGCTAACCAGCAGGGCGGAATCGTTGAAACAGAAGCTTATATCGCAGTTTCAAACGTAATGTACCTGCACAAAGGTCAGCCGACAAGAATCGGATTCAAGATGGACGGAGACAAAAAAGTTCGTTTTGCCAAGAAAACTGGCGACGTAATTGATTAATTGAGAGAGGAGGTCGCAAAAGTTGAGTAGACTGAAAGAGAAATACCAGAACGAGATCGTAGACGCATTAATGAAAAAATTCGGATACAAGAACATCATGGAAGTTCCGAAGCTTGACAAAGTTGTTATCAACATGGGTGTTGGCGAAGCAAAAGAAAACGCTAAACTTCTGGAAGCAGCTGTAAAAGATATGGAAACCATTACTGGTCAGAAAGCAGTTCTGACAAGAGCTAAAAACTCCGTTGCTAACTTTAAAATCCGTGAAGGCATGCCAATCGGATGCAAAGTAACACTGCGCGGCGAAAAAATGTATGAGTTCGTAGACCGCCTCATCAACCTGTCACTGCCACGAGTACGTGACTTCAGAGGTGTAAATCCTAATGCATTTGACGGCAGAGGTAACTATGCTCTGGGTATCAAAGAACAGTTAATTTTCCCTGAAATCGAGTATGATAAGGTCGATAAGGTAAGAGGTATGGATGTTATTTTCGTAACAACTGCCAAGACAGATGAAGAAGCTCGCGAATTATTAACTCAGTTCAACATGCCGTTTGCAAAATAGTTAGGAGGGAAATTTCATGGCTAAGACAGCAATGAAAATCAAACAGCAGCGTAAACAGAAATTCTCCACAAGAGAATATACACGTTGCAATATTTGTGGACGTCCACATTCTGTTTTAAGAAAGTACGGAATCTGCAGAATCTGCTTCCGTGAATTAGCTTACAAGGGACAGATCCCGGGTGTTAAGAAGGCTTCCTGGTAGGAACCGGATTTAAATAAAATAAACGATCGGCTGATTTATCAGTCCGATCATATGTCCAAACGAGATTTATGATAAAACAGGTAACAATGTAAACAATTAATATATATGCACATGTAAAGTCTGAATAACAGGAGGAAACTAACATGACAATGAGCGATCCAATCGCAGATATGCTTACAAGAATCCGTAACGCAAACACTGCTAAACATGACACAGTAGATGTACCGGCTTCCAAAATGAAAATTGCTATCGCAAACATTCTGGTAGACGAAGGATACATTAAAAAATACGATCTGGTAGAAGATGGTATCTTCAAAACAATCCATATTGAACTGAAATATGGTGTTGACAAAAACGAAAAAGTTATCACAGGTATCAAGAGAATCTCCAAACCTGGTCTTCGTGTATACGCAGGTAAGGATGAACTGCCAAGAGTACTGGGCGGACTGGGTATTGCAATCCTGTCTACAAACCAGGGCGTTATCACTGACAAAGAAGCTCGTAAACTTCAGGTAGGTGGAGAAGTTCTGGCATTCGTTTGGTAGGCATTGAGCACTTAGCGAAAACAAGCGTCAGCGTAGTTTGAGGTTAGTGCGAAAGCTCTTCCTGAACCTTAACGAGTACAAACCGCAAGGTGCAGTACGAGTTTAGTTGAGGGAAGATTCATTTCGAATAGATAGAACAGTAATTTACTGAAAACAGAGAGGACACAGGGTCCTTTCCGAAAATTTAAGTAAGGAGGAAAGATACATGTCACGTATCGGAAGAATGCCGGTAGTTATCCCGGCTGGTGTAACAGTTGATATTGCAGAAGGCAATAAAGTTACAGTTAAAGGTGCAAAAGGAACTCTGGTAAGAGAGTTACCTGTTGAAATGGAAATCAAGATCGAAGATGGTCACGTAGTTGTTACAAGACCGAACGATTTAAAGAAGATGAAATCCCTGCATGGTCTGACAAGAACACTGATCCACAACATGGTAGTTGGTGTAAGCGAAGGCTATGAAAAAGTTCTGGAAGTTAACGGTGTTGGTTACAGAGCTCAGAAACAGGGTAAAAAACTGGTACTGTCCCTTGGATATTCTCATCCGGTAGAGATGGAAGATCCGGAAGGACTTGAGACAACAGTTGACGGAAACAAGATTGTTGTTAAAGGTATCAGCAAAGAAAAAGTTGGCCAGTACGCAGCTGAAATCAGAGAAAAGAGAGCACCGGAACCTTACAAGGGTAAAGGTATTAAGTATGCTGATGAAGTAATCAGACGTAAAGTTGGTAAGACTGGTAAGAAATAATTAAGGAGAGTGTGAAAATGGTTAGCAAAGAATCAAGAACAAAAATTCGTGAGAAAAAGCACAGAAGACAGCGTAACCGTTTCAGTGGTACAGCTGAAAGACCACGTCTGGCTGTGTTCAGAAGTAATAATCATATGTATGCTCAGATTATTGACGATACAGTTGGAAACACTC
>NZ_JBKVNQ010000069.1:0-12647 GCF_046967715.1 Hominisplanchenecus sp. | reverse complement strand
ATGATTTTGAAGAAAATCTGCCCGGGTTGGATTCAAAATGATATGGAAAGAAAGATTTGTAGCAATGACGTAACATGAACATCTGGTTTTGTTACAGATAAAAGTTTAAACGAAAGAGAGGTCACAGTAATATGAAACTGACTTATACAAATGTAAATGAATACCTGATCCCGAATCTCACCTATAAATCCGGTGAGCAGATGGAGCAACTTGGCAAATATGGATTCTTACGCAGAGATTATCTGAAAAACCATCGAAATTCAACGTATCAGGTGATGCTTTTACAGGATACCATTGGAGAGCATCTTCTGGAAGTGGACAAGGCAGCTAGGGAACGGGAGGAGGTAATTCTGAAACAGTTGGAAGAAAAAGAACCGCTGCCGGATAAGGAGAAAGACCAGATGGCATGGGTAAGAGCTGCCAATCAGCACAGAGCGATTGCGGAGGAGATTATTCTCAAGGAATTGATTTATGTATAAGGATTGCCAGTAACTAATCTGGCAGTAACTGATAAAAATAGAATATTGTGAGCGAAGTAAGGCGTGAGTCATAAAATATGGCTTGCGTCTTTTTCTTTGCCTGAAAGGAAGTGATAAGTTTGAACAAGAAGTTTTTGAAGCATTATATGGAAACCAATCCAGAAGGGACAGCACAGACCTATATCTTTCTGGTGGACAATCAGGATATCGCATTGAATATTGTGATGTCAGGTTATCAGGCACTTTGTCTGGTTCAGGAAGATGACGGATATTATTTCAGTGCAGATTCCTTTATAGAGGAAATGAGAGCTATTCAGTTTACTGGAAGCTGCCAGTGTGCCTATCATTATGTGGCTTCCTGTACAGTGAAGTGGATAAATGATAAGTTACTGACATTTTTCAAAGACGCTGGTCTTGACGGAAAAGCAGGCTGGCAGTTGTTCAAAGAGAAGGAGTACCTTGGCAAACTGGATAATCAGAAAGAAGTTGAGAAATTACTGGAACAGTATATTCTTCGGTTTGAGCGAGATCCGAAAGAAGAACCGGAACTGAGCCGTTTTCACTTATTTGATGCAAAAGGGAATGTGAAAGGTGTCCGGGATATGGAGATTGTAGATTACCTGGTGGAGAATGTTCAGTTTTTTGTGGTGGGAATCACACCGTATTATTATGAGCATGGTGTTTTCCTGGAAGACCATGATGGGGTAAGAATGAAATACCGTATCCAGAAGCTGATCTATCGTGACCAGGTACAGAGTGGAGTGATCAAAAGAATCTATAATCTACTGATCACACAGCCAAAAGTTCACCGAGAGGCATATGAACTAAATAAACAGCCTGTGCGGTGGATCAATTTCAAAAATGGATATTATGATCCGGTTACGGGTGAAATGCTGGAACACAATCCGGATTATCTGACAATCAATCAGATACCATTTCCCTATTATCCAGAGGATTGTGAGCAGGTGTTACAAGGTGGAGAAAATATAAAAAAGTATCTGGCATCGTCTCTTCCTAACAAAGAAGAACAGCAGACATTCTGGGAGTATTTTGGATACTGCATGACACAGGATACGCAGTTTCAGAAATTCCTTACACTGAAAGGAAATGGTGGAACCGGAAAGTCTGTGGCAGTATCGCTGATCCAGCATGTAGTTGGAATCACCAATATGTCCAGTATTTCTTTACAGGATTTAAATAAACGATTCTATGCGACTGGAATGTATGGAAAGCTGTTAAATGCCTGTGCGGATATTCCATGCAAAGCAATGGAGAACACAGATGTATTAAAGAAAGCAGTCGGTGAGGACACACTGATTTATGAGAAAAAAGGACAGGATGCAATTCATTTCCACTCTTATGCGAAGCTGCTTTTTTCTACCAATGAAATGCCGCAGAATCTTGAGGATAAGTCAGATGCTTTTTACCGTAGACTACTGATTCTTGATATGAACCGGGTAGTAAAAAGTGGTGAAAAAGATCTGCACTTAAAGGAAAAGGTACAGGCAGAATCCGATTATGCAATTCATATGGCGATGATTGCATTGAAAAATCTGTACGAACAGGGAAAGTTCACGGAGAGCGAACACAGCAAAGAATGTGTAAGAGAAGTGCAACGGACGTCAGATAGTATCTGTGCTTTTATTGATGAGTCATTGGTGCGTGCCAAAGGAAAACGTCTGAAACGAAGTGAAGTGTTCCATATGTATGAGGAATACTGCAAAGAGAATGGCAGACAGGGGCATGGTAAATCCAACTTTTTCAGGAATATGACAGATAAAGGTTTCCTTCTGAAGCAGTACAATGGTGAGTTTTATTATCAGGATATTGCAGTTAAGGAAGAAGATTTTTGTCCTGTAGATCCAGAAGAAAGAATACCTTTTGAAGAAACAGATATAGATTATAAACAGTTACAGTTAAATATGAATCAGGGAATTAAGGGCATTTAGGGCAAAATAAGCAAAAAGAAATGTTACCGGAGCAGGAGAAATAACAAAGATAGCTGCCAGAGTACATAAAATTTTGCTTTTTTTACACTGACTGCCCTTTTTCAGGTATCAACGTTTTAGCTGATACAAATATAGGTTTTTCCCGAATTTGGGAGAAAGTCAAAAATAAATATTAAGAAAGTATGAGGTATGATTATGAGAATGATGAAAAACAACAATAATGAGACAGTTATGGTGATCGGGATTGATCATGGGTATGGAAACATGAAAACAGCCACCAGATGCTTTCCATCCGGTGTAGCCAGATATGACAAGGAGCCAATCTTCCAGAATAATCTTCTTGTTTACAATGGCATGTATTACCAGATCGGAGAGGAACACAAGGAGTTCTGTGCAGAGAAAACGCAGGACGAGGACTATTATGTGCTGACACTGGCGGCTATCGCAAGGGAACTGGATGGGAAAGGTATGAACCGGGCAAAGGTACATATCGCAGCCGGACTTCCCCTTACCTGGGTAGCTACACAGAAAGAAGACTTCCAGAAATATCTTCTCCAGAATGAATGTGTAGATTTTACATTCCGCAATAAAGAGTATCATGTGGAGTTTGCAGGAGCTGATATTTACCCACAGGGATTTGCAGCAGCTTTTTACCGTTTACAGGATTTCAAAGGAATCAACATGCTTGTGGATATTGGAAACGGGACTATGAACATCATGTATATCAATAATTCCCGTCCATTAGAGAAGAAATGCTTTACAGAGAAATATGGAACGCACCAGTGTGTGCTTGCAGTCAGGGAATCCCTGCTGAAAGAACTGGGAACAGTGGTGGATGATCTGGTGATTGAGCAGGTGATCCGTACCGGGACAGCAGATATTGGTGAGAAATATCTGACAGTCATTCGTAAAGCTGCCGGAGATTATACGAAAGAAATCTTCCATAAGCTGAGAGAACGGGAATATAATCCAGAACTGATGCGTCTGTATGTGGTCGGCGGTGGCGGTTGTATGATCCAGAATTTTGGAGAATATGACAAGAGCCGGGTGACAATTGTACGGGACATCTGTGCCACAGCGAAAGGCTATGAAGCAATGACCGTAAGGAAAATCCAGAGAAACGGAGGGATGCTTGTATGAGAAAAGAACGGAAAATCATCAACACAAATATCCGTTTAAATCTTTGTGATGAACAGGACAGGCAGGCATGGGAATATTTGCAGACGATGGACAGGGAAAAATATAAATCGTACACCAGAGCAGTTGTAGTTGCTTTAAACGATTATTTTTCCAGAGAGTACAGGAATGAAGCAGATCCGTATCTGGAAACCAGAGAAAAGGAAGATGCTTTTCTGGAAAGAGTGGAAACAGCTGTCCGGGATGGAGTGAAAGAATCTGCCCCGATGGCTATAGCGAAGAATCTGATGGAAATGCTTGTACCGTTTGTAAAAGAATCGGTAGGAGAAATTAATCTGCCGGACAGAACACTAACAATGGAGAAAACGGATGGAGAGATCGCAGAAGATAATCTGGACTGGGAGAAAGAAGCTGATATGGATGCAGCACTGGATTTTGCAGACAGTTTTTAGATGGTTATGAAATAGCAGTAACAGGAAAACAGACTGACAGTAAGGAATAGCTTTACAAAAACAGAATAGCAGAAAAAGACAATGGCAGTGATGGCATTTCAGACATTATGAATTGGAGAAATGTTTATGACTGCTATTTTTATGTCTTTTAGCAGAAATGGAAAGAGATCCAGAAAAAGAAAGACAGAAATAACAGGAAAATATAACAGAAAAGCGTTGGCAGATGGGTGGATTGAACAAGCAAGGCGAAGAAAAGAATAGAGTGCCGGATACGGCACATGATTGTCCGATACTTCGCATCGGAGTGATGCATGAACAGCCTGTTTCAGAAAGAGAAAATCTATCGAAATGGGAGCTTTTCTATTTCTTCCACAGTCTGTCCCTGCACCACAAAACCACCGTCATCTCCATTTTGATCTGATAACGTAGGGTGGAAAATATGGCTTGGTGGGTGTCGGTTCAGTGGTGGGGAGATGACAGGCAAGTTTCGCAAAGTGGCAAGCCACTCTGCACCGGAGCCAGCCTTTGGGCTGTTCCTAAACTTGCCAGAGGGCTCCGCCCCTTGGAACCCCGGCACGTCAATGGCGTAAGTATTCCTGCGAAATGTCCACCGGACATTCCTACGGAACACTTACTGATTGACTAGGACTTGTCTCCGCTGCCGCTCCGGTCGGTGCAAAGCTGACGTCCACTGGACGTCATGCACCCTGCACCTGTATAAGAGAGCGTTGCACTCTCTTATAAATCTCCTGCCAATATACACCAAAACGTTGTGTCTGTTAATAAAGAATGAAAAATCAGGCAAAGAAAGGAGACAAAAGCCTATGAGAAAACGAAATCATACAGTAACCATACGAATGAATAAAGCAGAATATGAGCTACTTCAAAGCAAAGTAAAGGAATCTGGAAGAACACAACAGGAAGTTGTAATAAAAGCAATCGCAGATTTGAAGATAGCTTCTACAGCGGAAGTGGAAGAACTAAAAAGATTGAACCAGATGTTTGCAGATATTATCAGTCAGCTCCGGGGAGCTACTACAAATATCAATCAGATTGCAAGAAAGCTGCATACAGATGGAGAAGTTCCAAATGACAGTACGCTGTATTTCCTCAATAAAAATATTCTTAAGTACCGGAAGGAGAGTGAAAAGATATGGCTATTAATAAGACGATTAATAAGCGGACAAATACACATGGAGCAATGAGAAATTGTATCGAATATGTTTTGCGACAGGACAAGACAAGTGAACTGCTTACTTATGTAACAGGTCCGTACTGCCATGATGAGATCAACTATGATCTGGTGTATAGAACCTTTTTAGAAGAAAAGAAGATGTGGGATAAAGATTCTGGGAGAATGTACGCTCACAACATTATTTCCTGGCATAAGGACGAGCAGATTACTCCGGAGCAGGCATTAGAATTTGGAAAAGAGTTTGCAGAAAATTGGTTCAGTGGATTCCAGACCTTAATGGCTGTGCATAAGGATAAAGATCATATCCACTGCCATCTGGTTACTAATTCAGTGAGTTATGAAGATGGAAGAAAACTGCATAACACCAAAAAGGATCTGGAACGTATGAAACAGCTTACCAATCAGATGTGCCGAGAACGTGGACTAACAGTTGTCGAGAAAGGAAAGCACTTTGATGGAAGCCAGATTGAAAAAGGGGAAGTTATTGCATGGAGTAAAGATAAATATAACCTGTTCCGTCAACAGGTAAAGGACAGTTTTGTAGCGGACTGTGCAATGGCGGTATTAAAGGCACTGGAAAATTGTATCAGCAAAGAAAAGTTTATAGAAAAAATGAAACAGTTTGGATGGAACGTAAACTGGACAGATAAACGGAAGCACATCACATTTCAGAATCAGGATGGGAAGAAGGTGCGAGACAGCAATCTGTCAAAAACATTTCATCTGGATATCAGCAAGGAGGGACTAGAGAATGAATTTAATGGAAATAGGGAAAAATCCAGAGTTGCAGCCGACAGAGACAGCAGAGCAGACGAAGAACTCAGAAACTATTACAGAGAGCTTGACGCAGCCATCAAAGACGCCAGAGGAATCGCCGATCAAACTCAAAGTGGAGAGGGATATTCTCGTACAGAGTTTCGAGAAAGCGAAAGCGTTCATGCGAACACAGAAAAAGCAGATCCAGACACTGGAAGAAGAGAAACAGACGATCTTATCCGACAGGCAGAGATTGCGAGAAGAAGTTCGGAAATCAACCGTAGAAATTCAGCGTTTGACAACCGAACTGTCCGAAACGCAGAAGCTGAATCAATCGCTTCAGCAGAGCAACGACGATCTGAGGAACAGGAATGGTTTGAAGAGCAGGAGCGAGCAAGAGCAGCTCGAAGAAGAAATAAGAGACGTTCGGGACCAGAACTCTAAACTTCAGATACAGGTGAATAAATCATCTGTTGAAGCAGTAGATGAAGCACAGAAGAAACAGAAAGAAGCAGAGAAAAAGATGGAACAGGCAGAAACAAAGGCCCGTAACGAAAAGAAACGGGCAGAGCTGGAAATCCGTAAAGCGAAAAAAGAAGTAAAAGCCAGAACCGAAAAAATGAGGGATACGGAATATTTTTGGGGAATGGGATACATTACGGTAATCCTGTTTGTAATTATACAGAACGGTGCTTTTCAAAATGATTTCATAGATTTTTTCAGGACTCCATTCATGTGGTATTTTCAATTTTGTGAATGGTTGGCACATCCAACCTATGATAACGGATTTAACCAGAAAATAGCATATACATGTGGAGAAGCATGGGTTATCAGAATTCTGGCAATCGTAGCTGTCCTTCTCATAGTGGTAATTATAATGGCGATAATTATGGAAATAATAAAGAAATACAAAAAAATGTGGGATAAAATTTCACAGATGTTTTTAATCGGAAGTCTTTCGGGGATAGCAGTACTTGGAGATGTAATTAGAGAATATCTGCCAGTGAATTTGATTTTGACATTTGGGTTTATCAATGTGGGAATCATGTTGCTTAAAATATATTTTCAAAAGAAGTTTGAAGAGAAAAGCCTGTATGCTGATAATCACTATGATTAGGAAAATACAAAAGCCGATAACCACAGTTCAAGAACTGTGTATTATCGGCTCTGCGGCTGTGCGTCTGGCGTTTTAATAGCAGTTATATGGAATTGTTCAATGTCGATTAGGCATTCGCTTTTGCACTTCGACAAAAGAGTGGAAAATTTTTTTACTGGCTCATTTTCTCAGATTTTGTCGCGTGTTTTATTTCCGTAGACAGGGAAATGCACCCACTCGACACTTACTTTTATTTGAGCCTCTACTTTTTATTTTTTCCTTGAATATCCTATAACACTAACAAAATACGATGCAACTACTATACCCAAAACAAAAATAGCAATCAACATAGAATTTTTAACCAAATTTTGAGTAACGTATTTCATATCTTTTGATATTTTACTTACGAAAAAGATAACGAGAAGTGTGCAAATCATTCTCACATACTGAACACTCATATAGCCAAACCACTGTGCTATTGCTAAACATATAGAACACCATAAAACAGGTAATGCTATTGCAATGGCGATAGAAAAACCAAACTGGCTAAGCGTAAAATTATGATAAACCACATAACGAATGATATAAATGATAACTGTACCCATTATACTAATCGGAACAAGAAGCAAGCTAGTCAAATACTTACTGAAAATGATTTGGTACTTACTCATCGGCAAGGTTAATTCATATTGTTTCCATGAAGTCAATCCATCATAGGTCATGGTCATCATTAAGTGCATACCGATAAAAAGTGAAAAAAAAGCCGATGACATAATTGAGTAAACTTCATTCTCTCCGAAGAATGAAATTGCTATTACAAAAAAATACATTACAAAAATGACTTTTTTATTCATTTTCTTCATAAGCAATAAATCCTTAAAAACCAATCCTTTCATTTGACACCTCCTTTGATATAGAACAGCATAATGTCCTCAATAGAAGCATTATCAATAATTAGATTTTTGTATCTTTTTTTTGCAGCTACTTTGTCATGTATTAAGCATTCCACGCTAAGATTTGTTTCTCGACAACATACATAGTCATCTGGCGAAACAGTATTAAATTCTGATTTTTTACAGCGTATAATTCCATAATTATAAATAAGGTCATCTTTCTTTTCCTCAAAAATAATTTTTCCATTATGAATCAGAATTACATAGTCAGCAACCTTTTGTATGTCAGAGGTTATATGTGTAGAGAACAAAATAGAGTGTTCTTCATCTTGAATAAATTCTAAAAAAATATCCAAAATTTCATCTCGTACAACAGGATCTAACCCTGTTGTTGCTTCGTCTAAAATCAGAATCTGGGGTCTATGCGATAGTGCACAAATAATTGACAATTTCATCTTCATACCTTTTGAAAGTTGCCCTATTGATTTATTTAATGGAACATCAAGGCGTTTCATATATTCTTCAAACAAATTCATATCCCATGTTTTATAAGATCCCGAAAGGATTTGGGCAATATCTTTTGCATTTAAGACGGAATGGAATTTACATTCGTCAAAAACAACACCAATGTTTTCTTTATGCAAATAAGAATGATTTTGTTTACCCAATATTCTTATTTCACCCGCATCCAACTTTAACTGGTCTAAAATTAAATTGATAGTTGTACTTTTTCCAGCACCATTTTCTCCTATGAAACCCACAATACGTCCTGTAGGAACTGTAAATGAAATATGATCTAACATAAAATCATCAAATTTTTTAGTCACATTTTTTACAACAATACTGTTCTGTTCCATAATTCCACCTCTCATTCTTCAAAAAATAGTTTTAGAATATTAGCCATTTGCTCATAGCTGATACCATGAGTACGACCGATTATAGCAACCTTTTCTAAAAGTTCTTCTGCTATTCGTAGTTGTTCTTCTTGAATAAATTCTTTATTTGGTGATGCAACAAAACTACCTTTTCCCGATACGGTTTCGATAAACCCATCTCGAGTTAAATCTTCGTAAGCTCGTTGAACAGTAATAACACTTATATGCAGGTCTTTTGCCAGTGCACGCATGGAAGGCAGGGCTTCTCCGGCAGATAGGGTACCATTCATGATTAAACTCTTAATCTGCATAGCAATTTGTTCATAAATAGGCTTATCACTACTATTACTTATGATAATTTCCATTCTAACTTCCTCTCACCACCTTCTGATATATGCGTACTTATACGATATGTACAGTGTATATGATAGTGTCAGAAATGTCAATAAAGTAATCCTACAATTCATTAAAATATACCATATAAAGTTTTCAAAAAATCAGCGTAATCCAACCTGTCAACCGGCATAATAAGGTTATTTCTTTGTGCAAATCAGCACGATAATGATAGGATGAGCGATGATGAATTAGAACTTCTGGCTCCATGGAACGAAATCGTCAAAGCTGAAATCGGACGTCGTGCAAACGAATCAAATCAATCATATGTGAATTGTCAAGGTGCTCCGGCTACTGAAAAGTAGTCGGGGATTTTTTCTATCGTATCTAAAAATTAAGCGGTTACCATATATTCAGATTGGCAGTGAAGTAGTTGTTAAAGAATATCCAGATAGACGGGAATATGCTGTTTGGGAAGAGGTGCTTAATGCTTGTTTGAAAGAAAAATATATTGAAAGAAAAAGCGAAGCGATTTGTGTAATTACAAATGCGGGCTATAAAGTAGTTGAGTGATGAAAAATACATATAGCAGAAGAGCATTAGATTAAAAAAGAATAGTAACTCCCCATTATTGGAATATTTTCCAGTTTTGGGGAGCATTGTATTTGCTATATTCGCCATTTTTTCTTAGGTTCATATTTTCCACAACCATCACAGGTCTGCGGCCAGTTGATTTTCCATTCAAAATATTCATCTCTGGTAATTGTACCAGATTTCAATTCTTCTTTTCTGATAATCCATTCTTTCATAAAATCATTCAGAACCCCATAGTTGAACCATAGACCAACAGGTGGATGAGCAGGCCAGTTATCAGAATCGTGATAACGGACAGCGGTATCCTCATTAGAATTGCACTTTTCGATTGGATAGGTTTCTAACTGGAAGAGGTTGATCGCTGCCGGGTTAAATTCATCAATCCAGAACAGAATTTCCATAAGTTCCGAAGCATCCATAGTAGTAGGTTCGTGCAGTGCCAGCGGATTCACGTCCAGAATCTTAGCCATTTCAGTTACCAGATCTTTGCGGGGAACCCGGTAATTCGTTTCATATTGGGCAAGACGATTTGCACCTTTATCGCCCCAACCGAGGGCAGCACCAAGTTCTGCCTGTGTCATATTCCGGAATGTCCGGATTTTTTTTATTTTATCACCGATTGTCATATCAGATTTCCCACTTTCTTTTTGATAAATCCATTTTACTACCAAAAACAGTGAATGTAAACAGAAAGATTCGCATTGAAGCGAACAAAACACTTGACATTCGCATGAATGCGAATTAAAATAACAGTACGATAAAGGTTCGCATGAAAGCGAATGTACAGATGAGGATAAATACTTTTTGCAAATTATTGCAAAATGAGGTTGGTAAAATCCTTCTGTCAGGCTTTATTAGTGAGAGGATTTTTTTGAAGTGAACAACATTTTGGTGTTTCCAGGCTGTAATAAGTGAAAGGATATTCAAAAAAACTCTTTTGTACCTTGAAAATTACATGAGCTGTATAATCTGATCTCACAGATGCCATAACCCTGTAAATGATTTTATGGGCGAGCGTCGAAGATACTCCGGAAACGACTGGTAGGCTTGCGAAGAAGCTGGCAGTATTCAGAAATACTCTGATAGAGGTTGACTGTGACGTTGACAACGGGTTATACAAATGGAAGCCAACACGCCGAACAGAATATGCAATGCCATAGTAATAGATAAAATTTGAGAACAAAATGTGAAAGGTAAGGTGATGTGATTGAGAAAATTGTAGGTATAGGACAACTGATACAAAGAATATGTTGGAAAAGAGGTGAGCATCATGGTGAATCAGTCAGTAATAGATTCCAGTGTTGATCTGGAGCAGTTAAAGGACATTGAAGATTTAATTCCTGATATGGATAAAGCTATTTCTGAGAAAGTGGAAACTTTTCTGGATAAATCTGGCGATCAGCCGTATGCTCACATGAATGAAGGGTATGTGGTAGTCGTGGAAATGACAGGAGAAATGGATGCTACAGATGCGATCAGTGATTATCTAAGAAAAAGAACGGAGTTGATGTATTAGATGCAAGTCTTGAAAAAATATCTTGCGAAGCTACAGATGTTATGTTAATGTGAAGTCAGGGAAAATGAACGTGATACATGGTTTCTGACTTCAAATTCAATGGAATAAGTAAGTTGGGAGCGATGTAAAATGGAACAAATGCAAATGAATATGCCAGATATGTACGATGCTGCATTGTATCTTCGGTTATCGAAAGATGATATGGAAGAGGGCGGTGCGAAGTCAGAGAGCAACAGCATTGCAAATCAGAGAGAGTTACTTCGGAGCTTTGTAAAAAGCCAGCCGGATATTCAGATCTTTGATATATATGTGGATGACGGATACTCAGGAGGAAATTTTGACCGACCTGAGTTTAAACGAATGACAACTGATATAGAAGCTGGAAAAGTAAACTGTGTGATTGTAAAAGACTTATCCAGATTCGGAAGAGAATATATAGAAGCCGGGCGATGGATCGAAAAGACCTACCCGGCTTTAAATGTGCGTTTTATTTCAGTTACAGACCAGTTCGACAGTAAAACAGCAGATTTTTCAGAGAAGTCATTTGTAGTTCCGATCAAAAATTTTGTAAATGAAAGCTATTGCCGGGACATTTCCGGTAAAGTGCGAAGCCACCAGAAAATCAAACGTGAAAAAGGTGAATTTATTGGAGCATTTGCCCCGTATGGTTACTGCAAAGATCCGGAGAATAAGAATTGTCTGGTGATTGATTCTTATGCAGCGGATATTGTAAGAAAAATATTTTCATGGAAAATTGATGGATTCAGTCTTGGAGCAATCGCAGAAAAACTGAATGTACGTCATGTGCAGTCGCCAAAAGAATATAAAAAGGCAAATGGCGAGAATTACAATTCTGGATTTCACAGCTCAGACACACCGAAATGGTCGGCAGTGCAGATTAAAAGGATTCTAACCAACGAGGTTTATATTGGAAACATGGTACAGGGCAAGCAGGAACGAATCAGCTATAAAGTAAAGCAACGCCTGGATAAGCCAGAATCAGAGTGGGTGAAAGTAGAAAATACGCATCCGGCAATTATCAGGCAGAATGATTTTGATGTGGTTCAGAAGCTGCTTCAATATGATGGTAGGGCATCGAAAACATCAGACAGTGCAAACTTTTTTTCGGGATTTGTGTTTTGCGGAGATTGCAAGACACCGATGATACGCAGGGTAAATCAGTATAAGGGGAAGAAAAAAGCCTTTTATATCTGCCAGACAAAGAACAAAGGTGGAGATTGCACCAGACACAGTATTTCGGAAGAGGTGCTGAAAAGAATTGTGTTGAAAGAGATTCAGGCATATACGGCACTTTTTGTAGACTATCAGATGATTATGGAAGAACTTTGTGAGATGCAAGTCAGCTACGATC
>NZ_JBKVNQ010000068.1:0-12926 GCF_046967715.1 Hominisplanchenecus sp. | reverse complement strand
CCTCCTGGTCCCAAACCAGGCGCTCTAGCCAAGCTGAGCCACACCCCGTTATTTGCTTATATGCATTTCTCTTTTTTTGTTTGACACGAGATATATTTTACAACTTTTATTTCTGTCTGTCAAGTACTTTTTTTTACTTTTTTCAACATTTTTTTGTTGTCATTTTATTTTCCCGCTTTGTTTCCGGCTCATTGCCTTCAACGTGTTGTATCATACCATCGTTTTTCTCTTCTGTCAACACCTTTTTTCAAAAAAGTTTAAACAATTCCAAAAATTCCAAACAATTTTGATCTTCACCGTTTTTGCTGCGATCTTTTCACATCTGTTATCAAACGCTGCTTTTCTTCTATTTCAAGAATGCCTCCGGCACTGTTGCTGTGCGGTGTACGTCATCCATCATATGACATATTCTTCTGTGCACCTCTGCAATCCGCCGGAGGCTATATCAAGTTTTATCAGAGATAACAGATTTCATAGCGGGCTTCTCCCGCCTCATCTATGGTCATGATCATGTAACTTGGCCTGCGTCCTTCCTGTCTCGGATAAGACAGACTGCCTGGGTTTAAGATCGTGATCCCGTCTTCCGTATCCAGATACGGTTTGTGTGTATGCCCGAACATCACAATGTCTTTGCCCCTGCTCCTTGCCTGGCGGCGAAGCTCCTCGGTATTGAGGGAAACATAATAATAATGACCATGTGTGATCAGCACTTTATATTTGCCGAGTTCAAACTCGAGTTCTCTTGGGAGCATGGAAAAAAAGTCATTGTTTCCACTGACCATATAGGCTGCACACGGAACCAGACGGCGTATGTAATCTTCCTGTCCTTCCACATCTCCGAGATGGATCAGGGCATCGATCGGTTTTGTCATTTCGATCACCCGCTCCAGATTTTCCAGTCTTCCATGCGTATCACTGACGATCAGTATCTTCATATGCTCCCTCCTCGCAATATTTTCTCAGCTGTTCTTTGATCGCACGCAATGCCTTGCCTCTGTGGCTTAATTCATTTTTCACATCCGGCTCCAGCTGTGCCGTTGTACATCCATACTGTGGCAGATAAAAGATCGGATCATATCCAAAGCCATTCTCACCCTGTTCTTCGTATCCGATGATTCCTTCGATCGTGCCTTCACTGTGCAGCACTTCTCCATTTGGAAGAACCGCTGCAATCGCACAGACAAAACGTGCGGTACGTTTCTCATCCGGCACCCCTTCCAGACGGCTGATCAGATTTGCATTTTTGATATGATAGGAAGTATCTTCTCCCATATAGCGTGCAGAATAAATGCCCGGTTCCTTGTTCAGGTAGTCAATCTCCAGTCCAGAATCATCTGCAAGCACGATATCATGGCATTTTTCAAAGATTGCACTTGCCTTGATCTGTGCATTCTCTGCAAAACTCGTTCCATCTTCTACAATGTCTGCCTCTATACCGGCTTCTTTCATCGAGACAACCGGCATCCCAAGATCTCCCAGGATCATTTTGATCTCTTTCATTTTCCCGGCATTTCCGGTTGCAAAAACAATTCTTTTCTTCATGATTTTCTCCCTTCTGCTTTTGTTCATCCTATATTCGTTATCATAGCACATCAGCGATTATCTGTATAGGCTTTCAGGCAGATATTTCCGCCATACTCTTCTTCGATCCGGCTCCACCTGTAACCGTCCACGCTGACGTAGCCGCACCCGTCTTCCAGATTTACATTTGCAGTCTGGTCATCGGCCCGATATTCCATCGCCACTGGATAATCACTGCCCGGTGTGTTTATTTTGACCATAACAGCAAAACTTTCTCCTTCTGCTATGGAAATTTCTTTTTTCAGATCAATCGTATAAAACCCTTTTCGTTCCAGATGACCTTTCTGGATCTTCTTTGGCAAAACAAGTGACATCTCGTTTTTAAAATCTGCCGCCACATAGATTTCGTAATCCGACTCCGGCCCGGTTGCATAAAACCCGACTGCACGCAGCGTCTGTGTACTATCTGCCGTATAAACGTTTGCAAACCAGCAGCTTTCTTTTTTATAGCCCATATTTCCGACCCAGCCACACAGATCGGTCTGATAAAGATGGTCATAGTTATCCATCCCGTCAATCCTTGTGTATGCCACACAGTTTCTGCCAATCTGTGTATCATCATAGGCAACATAAAATCTTCCGCCGTCGCCAAAGCCTTCGCCCCAGCTGTTCTGACACAGAAACGCACCGTTTTTCGATGGAGTCTTCGTAAAATTCTCCGCCGGATAATCATCATCCCATCCAATGATCAGAATGTCATGGTTCACTTCATCCTCTCCATTATAATAGTAGGAAGTATTTTCCGGATCATAGTATTCAGATGTCACTTTTGTCCCGCCCATATCCATATAGATCGAGCTTTGAACGGCTCCGTACCGGTAAATCATTTCTTTGATCGCATCAAAATCCTTATCTTCTGCGATCTGAACTTCCTGCACATGTTTTACCGGAGAAAGGCCTTCCGGTGTAACACCATCTCCATAAGGATCCATCTCTTCGGTCACCGGTCCCTGCCACGCCGTCAGATAGGCGATCGCAATGTTGTAGGCTCCTCCCTCTTCCTGACCGATTGCATAGCTGTTCTGTGTGGAAATGTGATCCGCCGAAAAAACGATATCCTCCTGCGGCAGCAGCCGTGATTCCAGGGCAGACGAAGTAACAACTGCCCAGCAAGTCCCAAACGTACCTTGATTTTTCACTTCCGGAGCTTTGCCCGTCATGCGTCCATCATAAGCGGACGGCAGACCTTCTTCCTGCTGTCCGTCTGGCTTCTGTGCCTGTTTTTTCGTTTTCTGTTTCCTGTTTCCGGTTTCTGTGGTTTCGTTCGTCTCTGTCTGATCCAGATGCAGCAGCCGGTCGATTGGTTCTTTGTATACATCATACAACAACGACACACTCAGGCATACGATCACGATCACCAGAGCATTTCGCATACTTCTTAAAAACCTTATTTTCAATTTTTCTCCCGTCTTGGAGGTTTTGGCCCCAGATACTGATAGAAATAGGTTTTGATCATACCATTATAGATCTTACGGTTCTTGTCCGCTTTCTTTCCTATATAATGCTGTGCATCCTCGTAACTGGTGATCATATATTTGGACCAGGTATCAAGACGGTCAAAGCTCTCTCCGATCTGCCGGTAAAGTGCCGGAAGTTCTGCTTTTTCTTCCAGACGCTCTCCATACGGCGGATTGGTGATGATAAAACCATACTTTTTCGGATGATGCAGTTCGCTGACCGGTCTTTGCTGGAAATGGATCAGTTCTTCCACTCCGGCTCTTCTCGCATTTTCTCTTGCACTGTGCACCACTGCCGCATCGATATCGTATCCCTGAATGTCTGTCTCGATATTCAGATTGATCTGCTCCTGTGCTTCTTCCACCGCATCGTACCAGTTTTTCTTCGGGATCAGATGCAGCCAGGCTTCTGATAAAAAGCTGCGGTTCATGCCCGGTGCCATGTTTGCCGCCATCATGGCGGCCTCGATCGGGAAGGTACCGCTTCCGCAGAACGGATCGACCAGAATACGGTCTTTTCTCCATGGTGTCAGCATGATCAGTGCTGCTGCAAGCGTCTCCGAGATCGGGGCTTTTGCTGTATTCTGACGATATCCGCGTTTGTGCAGCGAAATTCCGGTAGTATCAAGTCCGATCACCGCCTCATCCTTCATAAACGTTACCCTTACCGGGAAAGAAGCTCCGTCTTCTTCAAACCAGGATTTCCCGTAAGCCTTTTCCATCCTTTTTACCATTGCTTTTTTCACAATGGACTGAATATCCGAGGTACTGAACAGCTTACTCTTTACGGAAGTTGCCTTTGTAACCCAGAATTTTCCGTTTTCCGGAATATATTCTTCCCACGGAAGAGCACGGACACCCTCAAAAAGCTCGTCAAACGTCTCTGCATGCACCGTTCCGACCTTCAGAAGGATCCTCTCCGCCGTCCGCAGAAAAATATTTGCATAGCAGATGGCCTCGGCATCTCCGAGAAAAGTCACCTTTCCGTCTTCCACTTTGCTGATCTCATAACCTAAATCTGTAATTTCCCGTTTCAATACTGCCTCCAGCCCGAAATGGCATGGGGCGATCAGTTCATAAATTTTCATATTTTCTCCGTATCTTCACATCTGTCCCTTGTCTACAGCTGCAGTTCTTTTATAATCGTTCCATCAAATCCTTTGATCGTAAACAGACCATCTTCCAGGATTGCATAACTTGGCGGATTTCCTTCTTTCGGGATCGATACCGATCCCGGGTTGAGCAGTGTATAATCTTCTCTTTTTTCTGCTTTTAATACATGCGTATGACCGTGGATCAGAATATCCCCGTTTTTCAGAGGCGGCAGATTGTTTTCATTATAAATATGACCATGTGTGGCATATAGATTACGTTCTCCGTAAAGAATCAGAGCGTAATCTGCCATCACCGGGAAATCCAGTACCATCTGGTCTACTTCAGCCTCGCAGTTTCCGCGAACCGCACAGATATCATTCTTCATCAGGTTTAACATGGCAATCACTTCTTTTGGAGCATACTCTTTCGGCAGATCATTTCGCGGTCCATGATACAGAATATCCCCGAGAAGAATCAGGCGGCCTGCCTCCTCCGCCTGATATGCCTCCAGCATCTTTCTGCAATAATACGCAGAACCGTGTATATCAGATGCAAACATCAATTTCATATCGTATATTCTCCTTTTCTTTTTCACTTTGCATTTCAAGGCAAAAGAACAGCTGTCTTTTCAGCCCTTTTTCACTGTTCTCTTCCTGTTTATTAACTATAATCTTGCTGTTTTTCCCTGTCAATCTTTTTTGCCTCTATCCAAGCCTTCTGTGCCAGGAATGGATGCCGCCGGTCAGACTCTTTGCCCGGTATCCTTTTTCTGCCATCTCCCTTGCCGCCACCATACTGACTGAACCACGTTCACAGTAAAAAATCAGTGGAACATTCTTTGGCAGTCCCCGAACCTTTTTCAGCCGTTCATACGGAATATTCACCGCTCCCGGAATGTGATAAGCTGCATATTCCCACGGTGAGCGAAGATCTATCACAAAACCCTGTTCTTTTTCCAAAAGGCGATCCAGTTCTTTTTCCGAAATCATTTCATATTCCATAAATCCCTTCACTCCTTCCAGTATACCATATGCCATAAAACAGAAAATGGTATCTGAAAAACCCCTTCCGAAGACTTGATTTTCCGTAAAATGAAACATCCGGTAGGGGAGCTACCGGATGTTTCGAGGGGAGTATAAATAATTAATAAGGGGTTCGTAAAAAAAATTTTTGAAGGGTAAATTCTTTTTACAGTTGAATTATAATATATATTGGTAAAAATTGCAATAAGTATTTTTCTGTTTTTTGTCTATTATGAAAACATCGGCAGATTTTGGCAATGATTTCCATTATATTTTTTCACTTTTTGAAGAAACTATAAGATGTCAGAAGGCACCACATAAGATGCAGTGCAGTTCTCTCAGATCAATCTCAGACGTACTGACCAGAAACGCACACAAAGTCTCTCGTGCCTTCGGAATGAATTTACAGTCACAAGGAGGAAATTGACATGAGTAAAAATGCAAATTCGAAAAACCGCACACAGAACACTTACAATTCCACAAACGAAACCGATCGGACTACTTCAAAAAATGCTTACGATTCGAAAAACACCTACGATAAAACCACTTCAAAAAACTATGCCGGTAAGAGCAGCTATGACAAAAACTGCCATAACGACGCTTACGACGAAGACGAAATGGAATAAACCATTACCGCTTTTCTATGATACAGGTGCAGTCCCATGCTGCACCTGCTATTTTTTTACCTGACTCTGATTGTTTTTTTCTTCTTTTTGTTTTCTTTTTCCAATGATCTCCACAAGGGAATCGACCATAAATATGCCAAGTGCGATCACACCCGCAATCTGAAGTGTCTGCACCAGGTAGGCAGCTCCCATGCTTCGATTTCCTATAAAAAAGTAATGCACGCTGCGATATAATCCTGCCCCCGGAACCAGTGTCAGAAACCCCGGGATCAGAAAAATCGTCACCGGTGCTTTTTTGATTCTTGCAAAAAAATGGGCAAGCAGTGTAATAGCTGCCGCACCGAGCAGATTAGCTGTCATCATCCCGAATCTTTGCAGTACAACCAGATAGACAAACCATCCGGCCGCACCGATAAAGCCGCAGTTTATAAGATATTTTTTCGGTATTTCAAGTGCCATTGCGAATGTAAAAATGGCCGCAAATGCCGCTATCACCTGTATAATCATCACATCACCCCCGTCAGGATCATTCCAAATGAAACGCCTGCCGCGATCGCCGCCGCACTGACAAATGCTTCCAGTGCTTTTGCTCCTCCTGCCACATAATCACCCTGCATCGTATCCCGCACAGCCGTTGTTATGGCAGCTCCCGGAACGATCGGCATGATCGCCGCTATGATCACAATATCCATCTGTATCGTCTGATATGGATTCTCTGCTGCCAGATATGCCACAACTGCGATTACCGCTGAAGCAAGCAAAAGCTGAAAAAAATCATTCAACCCGATCTTTCTTCCAAGGTACAGGATCAGAACCATGCCAATACCTGCCGCACCTGCCCCAACTGCATCCCATCCGTTCCCGCCAAGCAGAATCGCAAAGAAAAACGCTACCATGATCTGTGCGATGTATTTTTGCAAAGCTGTATAGGTGTACTGTTTCATATGCTTCAGACTGTGAAATGCTTCTTCCAGACTGATGTTCCCGGAACAGAATCTTCTTGAAATGTCATTCACTTCTGCAATCCTGCTCAAGTTCGTTCCTCTTGTTTTGATCCGTTTGACAACGGTCATGGAATCCATACGCGGATCATCGAGCGTGACGATCAGACCGGTCGGCATCACAAACGCTTCTGCTGTTTTCATGCCTGACACTTTTAATATCCTGTGAATGGTATCTTCTACGCGATGGATCTCTGCTCCGCTTTGCAGCATGATCTTTCCTGCCAGTACCGCTGTATCAAGAACCAGTTTACACTCTGCGGTTTTATCCAAAGCTATGCCCTCCATTCCTGATTTTTCTTTCTGAAATACTACCTCATTTATTCTATCATTGCCCAAAGCAAAAAGCCATAAAAACAGGCTCAAAAATTTTTTTATTTTTTTCAAAAAAAGTGTTGACATTTCCATAAACATACTATATAATTCTCATTGTTGCTGAGGTACACAGCAAAGCAACAAAACAAAATGTGCGTTTAGCTCAGCTGGATAGAGCGTTTGGCTACGGACCAAAAGGTCGGGAGTTCGAATCTTCTAACGCACGGTGAACCGCTAGAGTCGTTGACTTTGGCGGTTTTTTCTTTGCAAGAATATCCTCAATAAAAATTGACCGAGCTCTTTAGAGCGAGGGATGCTTCTTGTCCGAAGGGCAAGAAGATGGGCATTAAGAAAACTTATATGTAAAATATAACGCCATGATGATTCGAAAACAATCTCCTGACACGCTGCGTTTCCTGTTCGGTTCGCTCGCCGGTTAGCCGCCCTTCGCCTAAACTCGCCTCTTCGAGGCTCAGACAGCGGCTCCTTGGGGCGGCAGCATCGCAAACCTCACGACGGAAGCCTTGCTACCGTCAGAGCGATTTGTTTTCGAATTCATCATGGCTGTATTATTTTACGCACTATTTTTTACGATACCGTTCGTTTGCACATTGCCAAAAGCTCCTGGTCTGCCCGGAGTCTCTTAAGTGGAACAGCCTTTCGAGCCAAAAGACAGAACATGAAAAAAACAGAGGTAAAGTAACGGAAATTCAATGCCGTCACTGTGCCTCTGTTTTTTTACTATCTTGATGCGGAATGTTTTGATTCTAAAAACTTTCTGCGTGCACCAGCGTGGCAAAAGGCTGTTTCCTGCCAGCGTGTAAAATATGATATGAAGTGTTTTTAAAAACTATGGCCGTTCAAAAACGTACAGCAATGTGCAAAATGAACAATTCCCAAGAAGGCACTTTTACGTGCCCTTCGGGGAATTCGTTCATTTGCACATGCAATACTATTCTTTTGCAAACACTATTTTAAAATGTGCGGCATTTCAGTTCTTTACACCTGCCAGGAAACCAACGGTCAATTTTTATTTAAGGAGTTCCACAAAATCTTTTATGTAATAATCTGATGCCTGCCGGATTTTCTCCTGGTCATCAATAGATGCTTCTTCCCGCATGGCCACAACTTTAAACCCTGCACTTTTCGCCGCACAGATTCCTTTATAGATATCTTCATAGACAAGGCATTCTTCCGGCGAAAGTTTCAGTCTTTTTGCCGCTTCCAGATAAACATCCGGGAAATCTTTGCCGTGTGGCACTTCCATGGTAGTCACAAATGCATCAAAGCACTCCAGCACGCCATTTCGCTCAAGGCAGGGTGCAATCAGCTCGTAAGCCGATGAGGTCGCCGCAGCGATGCGTGTACCGGCCTTTTTCAATTTCAGCAGATATTCTTTTGCATGGGATTTGAGCTCCACCTTTTTCGCATAGGCTTCTGCTGCCATCCCATGCCATTCCTGTATCAGATCTTCCGGCTTTTCATTCAGTCCGAATCGCTCAATCGTATACTCGGCAGCCCGGTAATACCCCATCGGTGTGATCATCTCCAGATAATCCGACGGCACTTCAAATCCTCTTCTGCCAAGAAAATCCACGTCAATCTGCCTCCAGACCCACATAGAGTCCAGAAGCGTACCGTCCATATCAAAAATCGCACCTTTTTTCTTTATCATAAGTAAAGTTCTCCCATTTTATTAAGCGCTCTGCTGCTCACCGAAGTAGACATCGTACCATACCAGGAAGGTATAGACTGCCCAGATTTTACGGCTGTTATCTGCCAGACCATTATAATGATCATCCATCAGCCTGATCAGGTAATCCGTCTGGAAGAATTTTTTCGATGCTTCGCTTTCAAATGCAGCACGTACTTTATCATAATATTTCTTTTCTTTGAGCCATACACGTGTCGGTACCGGGAATCCCAGTTTTTTGCGTGTTGCCACCTGCTCCGGAAGAATGCTGTGTGCAGCTTCACGGAAGGCATATTTTGTCTGTGTCTTGCGGATTTTATTATCAAAAGAAAGTTTTCTGGCCGTCTTATAAACTTCAATATCCAGATACGGAACACGCGTCTCCAGAGAATGTGCCATACTCATCTTATCCGCTTTCTGAAGGATATCTCCGATCAGCCAGAATTTCAGGTCAATATACTGCATACGTGCGGTATCATCCAGTTTTCTGGTTTTCTGATAACAGGCTGCCGTCAGTGTCTTCGGATCTTCTGCCGGAATGCTGCTCTTTAAGACTTTTGCTTTTTCCTTTGGATGGAACAGATAAGCATTTCCGATAAAACGCTCCTCAATCGGTGTACATCCGCGGATCAGATAATTCTTTCCCTTAAAATTCTTTTTGTTGTCTTCCAGTTTTTCTTTGATCTTCTTTTTCAGACCTGCCGGCAATACTTTAAACGGACGTAAAGAGACTGGTTCATGATAAATCACATATCCGCCAAACAACTCGTCCGCACCTTCTCCGGACATAACTACCTTCAGCTTGCTTGCTGCCAGTTCGTCTACAAACCAAAGGGCAACTGCGGACGGATCGGCTAAAGGCTCATCCATATGATACTGCACTTTCGGCAGCACTGCCCAGTATTCTTCCGGTGTGATCACTTTCTGATGGCAGGTACTTCCCGCATAATCTGCAATCTCTCTTGCACGCTCCATCTCGCTGTATCTGCCGTTGTCTTCTGCAAATCCTACCGTAAATGTATTCTGGAAATGTCCCTGTGCTGCAATGTAGTTGGAATCCACACCACCGGATAACAGAGAACCTACTTCTACGTCACTGATCTTATGTGCCTCGATCGACTCGGCAACACGTTCCTTGATCTCTTCTACGATCGCTTTCTCATCCTGATGCTTCTCCGGTACCAGAGTCGGATCAAAATAACGGGAAACTTTTAATTTGCCGTCTTTGTATTTCAGACAGCATCCCGGATTTAATTTATAGATGCCTTTGAAAAAAGTCTCATCCATAGCAGAATACTGGAAGCTCAGATAATGGCTCAGAGCCTTTTCATTCAGCTCACGTTTGTACTCCGGATATTCCAGGATTGCTTTGATCTCGGATGCAAAGACCAGATTTCCATTGATTTCCGCATAATAAAATGGTTTGATGCCAAAAAAGTCTCTGGCTGCAAATAATGTTTTCTCTTTGCTGTCCCAGATGGCAAATCCAAACATTCCGCGAAGCTTTTTCAGCATTTTCTCGTGGTATTCTTCATATGCATGGATCAGGCATTCTGTATCAGAATGGTTTGCAAACACATGTCCTTTTGCCTGAAGTTCTTTCGTAAGTTCCTGATAATTATAAATTTCACCGTTAAATACGATTACAACTTCACCCGTCTCATTGAACATCGGCTGATTGCCGCAGTCCAGATCGATAATGCTCAGTCTTCGAAATCCCAGTGCAACATCCTCATCTATATAGTTTCCGCCGCCGTCCGGACCTCTGTGATAAATACTTTTCATCATATTTTCGATTACCGGCTTCTGTTTGTCGTATTTTCCTGCTATTCCACAAATTCCACACATAATCTACACCTACTTTCATGCACTTCAATTTTTCATATGATATGATGCCAGGGTCAAAAGGTCTAAATCCACATGAGCTTGCTCATAGGTGGATGAAAGACCTTGGGACCCGCCCAGATATGGAGCAGAACATCCAGTGGATGTTCGTTTTGCTCCGACCGAAGCGGAGCGTAGACATAAAAGTGGGATGATAATCCCACGATATGCGAATACTGGAGAGGATTGTGGGAGTGCAATGCACGGAACAATCCGTAGGCATCATAGTTGGGGACTTTTGACTCCAACATCATGATATCATAATATACCACTTAATTTAACAACATACCATGCAAAGATACTACAAAATTTCAAGAATATCCAGTTATTTTTTCTTGTTTTTTTAACATGAACCCATTATTTTGCTTCTTATATTCAGTTATTTCGTTCTGGCTCTTGCTTTTTTCCTGTTTTCGGTTACAATAGAACAGGTAAAATGTCAGTGATACTGACCAGAATACATACAGCTGATTTTGTATGTATTTCGTTCGATTATTATTGTATACAATATACTTTCTGGAGGTTAAAAATGATTAGTGCAAACAATGTGACTCTGCGTATCGGTAAGAAAGCATTATTTGAAGATGTAAATATTAAATTTACAGAGGGAAACTGCTACGGTCTGATCGGTGCCAACGGTGCCGGCAAATCCACATTCCTGAAGATTCTTTCCGGTCAGCTCGACACTACCAACGGCAATATTGTCATCACACCCGGACAGCGTCTCTCCGTCCTGGAACAGGACCATTTTAAATATGATGCGTTTACGGTCATGGACACGGTTATCATGGGAAATCAGCGTCTCTATGATATTATGAAAGAAAAAGATGCCATTTATGCAAAAGAGGATTTCAGCGAAGAAGACGGTATCCGTGCCAGCGAACTGGAAGGCGAATTTGCTGAGATGAACGGCTGGGAAGCAGAATCTGATGCAGCCACACTGTTAAACGGTCTTGGCATTGAACCGGATCTGCATTATACTCTGATGGGCGACTTAAACGGTAACGAAAAGGTCAAAGTCCTGCTTGCAAGAGCCCTGTTCGGCAATCCGGACATCCTTCTTCTCGACGAGCCGACCAACCACCTGGATCTCGGTGCGATCGAATGGCTGGAAGAATTTCTGATCAACTTTGAAAATACGGTGATCGTGGTATCCCATGACCGTTATTTCCTGAATAAGGTCTGCACCCACACCGCAGATATCGACTACGGTAAAATTCAGCTCTATGCCGGTAACTATGACTTCTGGTACGAATCCAGTCAGCTGATGATCCGTCAGATGAAAGAAGCAAACAAAAAGAAGGAAGAAAAAATCAAGGAATTACAGGACTTTATCTCCAGATTCAGTGCCAACGCTTCCAAATCCAAACAGGCTACTTCCAGAAAACGTGCTCTGGAAAAAATCCAGCTGGATGAGATCCGTCCTTCCAGCCGTAAATATCCGTACATTGATTTCCGTCCGGAACGTGAGATCGGCAATGAAGTACTGATGGTAGAGAATCTTTCCAAGACCATCGACGGCGTAAAAGTACTCGATGATATTTCTTTCACACTTGGAAGAAATGACAAAGTCGCTTTTGTCGGCGGCAACGAACTTGCAAAAACAGTATTCTTCAAGATCCTGATGGGCGAAATGGAACCGGACGAAGGTTCTTTCAAATGGGGTGTCACCACATCTCAGGCTTATTTTCCAAAGGACAGCACCAAAGAGTTCGACAATGATCTGACGATCGTAGACTGGCTGACACAGTTCTCCGAGATCAAAGATGCAACTTATGTACGTGGCTTCCTCGGACGTATGCTGTTTGCCGGTGATGACGGTGTGAAACAGGTTCGTGTACTCTCCGGTGGTGAGAAAGTCCGCTGCCTGCTCTCCAAGATGATGATCTCCGGTGCAAACATCCTGATCTTTGACGAACCTACCAACCACCTGGATATGGAATCCATCACTGCCCTGAACAACGGCATGATCAAATTCCCAGGTGTGATCCTGTTTGCTTCCCACGACCATCAGATTGTGCAGACAACGGCAAACCGTATTATGGAGATTCTGCCAAACGGAAAACTGATCGACAAGATCACTTCCTACGACGAATACCTGGCAAGCGATGAAATGGCAAAGAAACGTCAGGTTTACAGCACAGAGGGAACTCTGGAAGACAACTAAATCATCAAGATCAGATCTTTCTGAATATACTTTATGATGCCAGGGTCAAAAGGTCTAAATCCACATGAGCTTGCTCATAGGTGGA
>NZ_JBKVNQ010000067.1:0-13474 GCF_046967715.1 Hominisplanchenecus sp. | reverse complement strand
GGTCTTTCATCCACCTATGAGCAAGCTCATGTGGATTTAGACCTTTTGACCCTGGAATCATTAAATGATGTTGAAATATTTGACCGAACCGGTCTGATTAAATGATTTTAGAAATTCACATCTATGATACATCAAATGTGAGCTGGCTCCCGCCTCGGCAGACGGCAAGCAACGAGTTTGTATCAATGGTGGGATTCGATCTCCCAACCGATGAATGTATTATATATCTTTTGTATTTGGATGTCTATAGTAAGTAACTATATTTTTTAACTTTGTGAGATTTTTACAAAACCTTTTTACAAAAACTGACACCCCTCAATTCCATACAATAAAAGCACCCCCGGAACGCCCAGAACTCCGGTTGTTGTCACACTGATCACATTGCAGCCAACCTTAAGATCCACTCCTGCATTGTCAAAAACCTGATTTAAGAAAAAAACACATGCCATCCCAATAATTATCCGTACCAGAAAACGAGAAATATACTTCATAAAAGCACCCTGTCCTTTTTCTAAATTGTATGAACTCTACTGACAATTCAGTACAGATTGCAGCAAGAAAGTCCTGAATATAAAAAGTATTATACTTTACTCCGGTATTCTTATGATATGAAAAGATGCCAGACAAATTGCTTTGTACTTTTTACTTCCACAATTCTCTGGCACCTTCTTATTTTTTCAGATCAGAATTTAAAGATTGCAATTCCGTATGCCGGCAGATCGTATGCAAAAGAGTATTCTCTTCCGTCACATTCACTCTTCACTGCCTTGTATACAACCGGACGCTCCGTTGTATTTCCGCCAAATTCTGCTGCATCTCCATCCAGCACGAGGCGATACTGTTTTCTTTTTGGTACACCGACGCGATAATCCGGTCTTGCTACCGGTGTAAAGTTGATCACAAAGAGCAGATTGCTCTTACCGTCTTTGGAATGACGCACAAAGCTGAAAATGCTTCGGTCGGCATCATCTGCATTGATCCATTCAAATCCGCATGGATCCTGATCTGCATCATAAAGTGCCGGTGTCTTTTTATAGAGATGAAGCAGTGCTTTGACGTAATTCTGCATCTGCTGATGTTTGTCTTCTGCAAGCAGATACCAGTCAAGTTCTCTTGCTTCGCTCCACTCCTGAAGCTGTGCAAACTCCTGTCCCATAAACAACAGTTTTTTGCCCGGATGACCAAGCATGTATGCATAGCCGGCACGTAAGTTTGCAAACTTATCATCGTAGAGTCCCGGCATCTTATTGATCATCGAACATTTCAAATGAACTACTTCGTCATGTGAGAGTACCAGTATGTATTTTTCTGCATAAGCATACGTCATGGAGAACGTCATTTTATTATGATTCCATTTGCGGAAATACGGATCTAATTTCATATATTCCAGGAAATCGTTCATCCATCCCATGTTCCATTTATGGGAGAATCCAAGTCCGTCCTCTTCCGGTTTTCCGGTAACTTTCGGCCATGCTGTGGATTCCTCTGCGATCATCATTGCTCCATGATTTCTGCCCAGCACAACGCTGTTCAGATGTTTGAAAAACTCGATCGCTTCCAGATTTTTATTTCCGCCGTAAATATTCGGGGTCCACTGACCGTTTTCTCTTCCATAATCCAGATAAAGAATGGATGCCACCGCATCGACACGCAGTCCGTCGATATGGAAATGCTCAACCCAGTAAAGTGCATTGGCGATCAGGAAATTCTTGACTTCGCTCTTGCCAAAATCAAAGACTTTTGTTCCCCATTCCGGATGCTCGCCCTTTTTTGGATCCGCATACTCGTAAACACATCCACCGTCAAATTCTTCCAGTCCGTGTGCATCTCGCGGAAAATGTGCCGGTACCCAGTCAAGGATAACACCGATTTTCTGTTTATGCAGATAATTTACCATATAAGCAAAATCTTCCGGCGTACCATATCTGGAAGTCGGTGCATAATATCCGGTTACCTGATAACCCCAGGAGCCATCAAACGGATGCTCCGCAATCCCCATCAGCTCTACATGCGTATAACCCATTTCCTTCACATATTCTGCAAGTGATTTTGCAAACTCTCTGTAATTATAGAATCCATCCTCGTCCTCTCCATGCGGATGTTTCTTCCAGGAACCCGGATGTACTTCATAAATAGAAACCGGAAGGCTGTCATTATCTCTCTGCTTTCTTGCTTCCATCCACGCCGCATCACTCCATCTGAGTTTCGTGATATCTGTGATCCTGGATGCGGTTCCCGGACGCTGCTCTGCATAATTTGCAAACGGATCGGCTTTGTAAAGTCCTCTGCCATCTTTTGTTTTGATGAAGAATTTATAGAGCATACCCACTTTTGCTCCGACTACAAAACCTTCATAGATACCGGACGGCTCAAGGCGTGTCATCGGATTTGCCTCTTCTCTCCAGCCGTTAAATTCACCGATCACGCTGACAGTAGCTGCATTCGGTGCCCAGACTGCAAAATAAACACCTTTTTTGCCATTCATCACTGCTTCATGTGCACCCATTTTTTTATAAATATCATAATGCGTTCCCACACTGAACAGATACTGATCCAGTTCTCCGATACGGAAATCTTCCTTTGCTGCAGCCTTTGTTCTCGTTGTTCTTTTCGCTGCTGTTTTTGCTGTTGTTTTTGTTGCTGTTCTCTTTGTTGTATTTGCTGCCGTTTTCCCGGCTGTCTTTCTTACCTTTCTTTCTGCCATAACTACCTCCGACTTTTTCTATACATTTCAACCATAAATTGATATCAGAATCACAAAATGCCATACTGATCCTTTTGAACTGGCATCATTTTTTTCTGAATACTTTACTTTCACATGCATCCAGATGAACCTGGAGTCTGCCATCCACCACCGGCACTGCTTCTTTTGTGAACGCATTTTCATAAGTTCCGTCCACTGGAATCGGGATGCTCATATCCGCCGGATTCTCATCGTTATTCGCTGCCACAACGATGGCATCCTGATCTTTGATTCTTGCATAAGCATACTGTCTGTTTGTCAGTACCAGCTCTCTGTATTTTCCATCTGCCAGAACCGGATTTTCTTTTCTCATCTTTCCAAGTGCCGCAATATGTGCTGTCAGCTCCGGATGCGGATTCTCTTTCTGCATTTTTTCAAGGTCAAGCTGCGGACGCATGGCATCATCTGAGGCACCCTGCTTTCTTCCTTCAATGCCCCACTCGGAGCCATAATAAATAGATGGAATGCCCGGCAGCGTGTAGAGCAGTGTATAAACCTCGCGGATATGATCTTTGTTGTTTAACTTGCTCATCAGACGGTCCACATCGTGGTTATCTACAAAAGAATACAAAGTACGTCCTCTGTAAATACCGCCGTTGTCATCAAACTGACGGCGGATCGTATGGGCGATCTCAAAATAATTATGATCATTGTGTCCCGAATACAGACCCTTGTGAAGCTCATAATTCGTTGTGGAATGAAGCATTTCGTCATTTACCCATCTCGCATAATCGCCGTGGATCACTTCACCCATCAGCCAGAAATCCTCTTTCCACTGACCGGTGCGGTAACGCATTTCTTTCATAAAATCAAACGTCAGACAGTCAGCACAGTCCAGACGGATACCGTCAATATCAAACTCCGTGATCCAGAAATGAATCACATCAAACAGATAATCACGGACTGCCTGCTCGTAAAGATTTAAATTGACCAGCTCAAAACAGTTTCTCCATGCTTCATAACCAAATCCATCGTTATACGGAGAATTCCAGCCAAAATTCACTCCTTTATACCAGCTGCAGTACGGAGAATGTTCTCTGTTTTTCTGGATATCCTGAAATGCAAAAAACTCTCTTCCGGTATGATTGAAAACGCCGTCCACAACCACGCGGATCCCATTTTCATGTGCCAGTCTGACAAATTCTTTGAAATCTTCATTATCCCCAAGTCTTCTGTCTACTTTTTTGTAATCTTTTGTATCATAACCATGTGTAGAAGATTCAAACAGCGGTCCGATATAGATCGCTGTAACTCCGATCTCCTTTAAATGGTCGATCCACGGAAACAGCTCCCGCAAGCGATGCACGGTCTCCGGTTCTTTGTTTTCCTTTGGTGCCCCTGTCATACCCAGCGGATACATATGATAAAAAACTGCTTCGTTATACCACTTTCCCATTTGCAAATACCTCCATCTTAACTGTAAATACCGTACATAAACTGCTTTACAAGTGCCCGCTTTTTCTCCTCTGAAATCTGCTGCGGTCTGCCTTCCCGGTCGCATGCCAGCAGAATATAGTGATTGATCAGACCGATAAATCCAATCGCAAACTGCTCTTGCCTTCCGTTCATATTTCCAAGCTCATGCTCCGCCGCATCAAAGAAATGTACGATCTGCGAATAGAACTTTTTCACAAGCGGCTTTACCGCCCGGTACGCTTCATTCTCCTTCGCAGAATAAAACATCGCCATCAGAAGTGCATAGACTTTATAATTTCTCATCGCATAATCTAAAAATGCAGAAGCAATATTGTAAAGCGTCGCTCCGACATCCCCTTCGTAAAAAGATGCCCGCTCCAGTTCTTCATTCAGAACAGTAAAATGTTTCGTCAGCAAAGTCTCCAAAAGACCATATTTGCTGCCAAAATAGTAGTACAACGTAGGTTTTGTAATCCCCGCTTTCTGAGCAATCTCCTGTACGCCAACGGCATCGTAACCCTTGGCATAAAACAGCTCCAGTGCACACTGCAAAATACGTTCTCTATTGTCCATAAATCCTGTCCTTTACTCCTGTTTACGGTTGCTTTCTTCATTATACCGTTCGGTATATAAAGTGTCAAGGAATATCCCGCTAACTTCATAATAAGACAGTCCGGTTTCCCGGCAGATTCTTGCGACTTCTTCGTACTCCGGATAAATCCTTTTCCCATCCGGCAGATCACATACTTTTACTTTCATTTTCCCAAACGGCGTGTCGATCTCTGCCGCTTCTCTTTTTAAGATACTTCGCTCCATGTACATTCTGCGGATGCCGATCGTTGTCGTTCCCTGAAAAATAAGTTTCTCCAGCTTTTCCGCATCTTCTTTTTTACAGATCACATTTACCTGATATGCCGGGCGATTTTTTTTCATATAAACCGGCGTATAATGAACATCCTTCGCCCCCGCCTGCATCAGACGCTCCATCAGAAATCCGAGTGCCTCGCCGCTGCAGTCATCAATATTTGTCTCCAGTTTACAGATCTCATCTTTTTCCATCCAGCTCTTTTCATTCTCGCTTTCCAGAATCATTGCACGCAGAATACCGGCACAGGCGTATTCTCGTTTTCCTGCACCAAGACCTGTTTTTTCGATGAAAAATGACTCCGGAAGTTTATCAGAAGTACGGATTGCCGCCACGATCGCTGCACCAGTCGGCGTAACCAGCTCACCTTCTATCTGCGTAAGTTTCAGTTTCAGATGATTGGCCTGTACGATATTTGTCACCGCCGGAACCGGGATCGGCAGAATGCCGTGCTGACAGCGGACCGTACCTCTTCCTTCGCAAAGTTCTGTCACAATTACCTGATCGATATCCAGATTATCCAGGCAGACCGCCACCGAGAGAATATCTACGATTGAATCTACAGCACCGACTTCATGAAAATACACCTGATTTCTTGGCACGCCATGTGCTTTTGCTTCTGCATCCGCCAGAACCGAAAAAATATCCGTCGCTGTTTTTTTTGCACGTTCCGTCAGGCTGCTGCTCTCAATGATCTGCAGAATATCCAAAAAACTTCTGTGCTCATGTATATACTCTGCATCATGGTTATGCACATCATGCCCATGCATATGCTCCGTAGCATGATTATGTGCATAAGTATGACCATGCAGATATTCCATATCATGATCATGATTTTCATGTTCCTTATCAAGAACCACATCAAAGTCGCACGCATCCAGACCGGATTTTTTTACCCTGGAAATGCGGATATCAAATCCCTGTACCGGAAGGCTTGCAAGAGCTTTTTTCAGAACCTGCTGATCTGCTCCAAGATCCAGAAGTGCTGCCACCGTCATATCTCCGCTGATACCGCTTTCACACTCCAGATATAACGTTTTACCCATTCGCCTTCACCCCCAGTCTGTTGATCTGCGTTGCCATATAACCTGCTCCGTAACCATTGTCAATATTTACCACCGCAATTCCGTTTGCACAGGAATTTATCATCGTCAGAAGTGCAGAAAGTCCGCCAAGATTTGCACCATAACCGACGGAAGTCGGCACAGCAATCACCGGCTTGTCCACCAGACCGCCAAGCACACTCGCCAGTGCACCTTCCATACCCGCAACGGCAACAACACAGTTTGCACTCTGAATTGCCTCCAGATTTCCAAGCAGTCTGTGGATGCCGCTCACGCCCACGTCATAAACCCTCGTCACTTTCGTTCCAAAATATTCTGCCGTCTGTGCAGCCTCTTCCGCTACGGCAATATCTGCCGTTCCCGCAGTGCAGACTACGATATTTCCGATATGCTCTTTATCCTTTTTTTCAATTTTTATGATATGGGAAATCGGATCATATTCTACCTGCGGATATTTTTCACGCAATATTTCGTACTGATGCTGTGTTGCTCGCGTTCCGAAAACCTGTCCATCTGCCTTGTATAAACGTTCAAAAATATGAAGCAGATGTTCATCTGCTTTTCCGGCACAGTAGATCACTTCCGCAAAACCGGATCGCACCTTGCGATGCATATCCAGTTTCGCATAGCCCATCTCTTCAAACGGCTCCCTGCGGAGAAATCCTTCCGCTTCTTCCACAGACATCGCCCCGTTTTTTACTTTTTCCAGAATTTCCTGTATTTCCACAAAAACACACCCCGCTTTATACTGTCTTCTCAAGACACACAAGCTGCACGCCCGGAATGCCGTTAAACACGCAAGGCACAATATCCGCCTCCCAGTATCCAAGCCGTGCATACAACTTTCTCGCAGCCTGGTTTTTCGCATTCGTATCCATACGCAGATACGGACAGTTATGTTCCTTTGCATAATCCTCATAAAACTTCACAAACGCACTTCCATATCCTTTTCCGGACTGCCCCGGATCTACGACCAACGTATGCAGAACCATAACCTGTTCCGGCAAAATATCCTGATATTTCCAGTTTGCATCAGCATACTCCGACACCTGAACTTGGTTGATCCTCGCTGCTGCCACAATCCTTCCGGCATCCGTCATAACAAACAGATCGTCATTTTTCACCGCTTCTTTTGCGGTATTTTCCGTCGGATAAACGCCGCGTATCCAGCCGATCACCGCTCTGCCTTCCTCTTCCTCCGTTAAAATATGATCATAAATTGCCGCAACCTGTACAATATCTTCTTTTGTTCCTCTGCGAATTTCCAACATTTTCTGTCCTCTCTGTCTACTCAGAAACCAAAATCTTCATAATCCTCTTTCAGGAATCGATGATAAATAATATGGCATCCTTCATCTTTAAAACAATAATAATATGGATCGTCCGGTTTATCTTCAAAACGGATCAGAATATCAAATTCTCCATTGTCCATATTTTCTGTAATAATATTATCAGAATACTTATGAAACAAATTCAGAATATCATCCATCTTGCATCCATGTTTCTGAAGCAACTCGATCAGGCTTTTAATAAATTCATTTTCCTTCATATTATTATGGACGTACTCGCTGCCTTCCTCCGGAATGTGGAAGCAAAATCGCTCCGCTTTGTGTGTCGCAACAACCTCTCCCAGCTTCTCTGTGATCACCACCGGAAGGTGGTTCAGACGCTCCTGCATCTGATCTGCATCATCACTCGTACCAAAAAAATGATTCAAAGAGCTGAGCGGATAATACAGGCGAATTTTTTCTTTTCGAAATCCCAGTTTCGCATGGTCTTCCTTGATCACATCAATCAGATTCTTTAACAGTTTTTTGTATCCTTCATTTCCCGGAAACTGATACAGATTCAATCCAACACCGTCCTTATCATAAAAACGTTCCACTTTTCCATTGACTGTGCGGATTGTGATTTCAGCCGTCGCCGAAATCCGACACTCATTGAGATGACCGCCTTTGACATTCATCTTCTCATCGCAGAGATTAATGTGAATATGAAGATAAGTTTTACCATCCATCGTGGAAACATTTCCCGTCAGAGCCGTGATCTCCATCGGTCCGTTCAGTTCCGTTTTATGGTAAACCTGTTCCCCGACATTATACAGACCGATCACCGCATGGTCTGCCGCACCGATACCCTCTATCGTTGCCAGTGTGATCTTTTCCCTGTCGCAAATCTTTGTCAGAGACTCCACGATCTCCTCGCCGCGGTCCAGACGAACAACATATGCATCATCAAATTTCATGTATTCCATATCTATATCAGCCTTTCCTTTTTTTGTCCCCATAATACCACGAAAGAAGCAGGGATTGCAAATTTTTATAATCCATTTCATCCACTTACATAAAAATGATGTGGATGTCAAAAGTCCCCAACTATGATGCCTACGGATTGTTCCGTGCGTTGCACTCCCACAATCCTGGCATCATAAAAATACAGAAGATTATGAAATTTCGTTTTCATAATCTCCTGCATCTTCTCTTTATACTTCTATTCGAATTTGATTATAATGTGCAGCCTACCGGATCTTAATCGTTACAGATTTCTTCTTTCCGCTTCCATCCGTTGCCATTGCGGTGATCTTCACTTTCTTTCCTTTTGCATTTTTCTTTGCCTTTACTTTTCCGTTTTTCACCGTAGCAAATTTTTGATTGCTGCTTTTCCAAAAAAGTCTGGTATTAGCCTTCTTTGTGGCTTTTACTTTCGCTTTCAGCTTAATGCTCTTTCCTGCTTTGACGGTTTTCTTTCCGGAAATCGTAACTTTTTTCACAACACCTTTCATACCGGTGATTGTATAAACTGCCTTTTTGCCGCTTCCATCTGCTGCCTTCGCAGTGATCGTTACTTTCTTTCCGCCGCTGCCTTTTTTCATTGTGACAATACCATTTGCATTTACGGTGGCAGCTTTCGGATTGCTGGAAGTCCATACCAGTGTTTTGTTTGTCGCATTTGCCGGCGAAATATTTGCCTTCAATGCGATTTTCTTTCCTGCTGCAATCTTATTTGAAATTCCGCTGATCTTAATGCTGCCAATCAGTATACTCTTTGAAGAATCTGTACCCGGTCTTGGATTTGGACTCGGATCTGGTTCCGGATCTTGGCTGCCCGGATTTACAATATAAAATGTACTACTCAATAATCCTTCATAATCACCAATTCCATGAACACCGGCCCAGGCTTCGCCAATTTCTACATTATCATCCAGAAAAACTTCGTAATCCACACCTTCTTTCAGGATTTTTCCATCTGCATCTTCTACCGAAACTCTCGGAATCACCGCATTTCCAGTATAACGAAGATCGCCGAATACATACATTCTTCCATCTTCGATATTTTTCTTTGTGTTCTTCTTTTTGTAGATAAATGTCCAGGAATCTTCGTCACCTGCCGTTACCGTCATCTGTGCTTTTTCCGGTGTATAACCGCTCACATCCGCTGCATCCAGCGTCTGGGAACTTCCAAACAAAGCACGGACTGTTGATGCTTCTGCCAGATCATCTCCCGCTTCATCTTTGTAATATACTGTATAGTCTTTTTCTTCCGGTGTGATTCCTGCTTCATAGGTTGTTTCTGCAGAGTCATACTGTACTGCAACCGTCGCATTTTCGGCTGTTTTTTCTTTAAAATAAGCATAATAGCCAGATGTAACTTCTTCACTTGTGCCATCATCCCAGGTAACATTCAGCGTAAGTCCGGTCGTATCAATTTCTTTCTCTGAAGAGCCATACTGCTGTTTATCCGCCGGTGCTGCCACTTCCACAGAAACTGCCCTGCGGATACGTTCCTCTGCCATGATGCCATTTGTTTCTGCATACTGCCATGCCGTACCGTTTTCACTGCACCATAATGTCAGATTTGCATTATCTCCAAATGCGGAATCTCCAATCTCTGTAACACTGTCCGGCACCTCTACACCTGTCAGAGAATCACAGCCTGCAAATGCATCTGAACCGATCGTTTCCAGCCCATTTCCTGATACAACCATATCAAGTGAACTGCAGTTTTCAAATGCCTGACTGCCGATTTCCGTCACCGTATCCGGCAGGAATACAGCGTGGATTTTATCCTCATTCCGGAATGCCTGCGGATCGATACCCACAACGGTACGTCCATTGATCGTCTCTGGAATGCAGAGCAGATCCTGTGTATCACTCAGTGCCCTTGTCATACGTCTGGAAGCATCTTTTGTCTTTTTGCCATTTAAGCTCACGATCCATACGTGATTGTTTTCATCGGTGCGATACTCGAAATTCGCCGCCTCTGTTCGGTTCATATTTCTTCTGCAGGTTGCGATAAAATTGTCATACCGCATTTTCTGTGAATACAGACTGATACATTGATCCAGCCATTTTTTCTTATATTTTACAGCTGCATTTTCCCCTGATTTTTCCGCAAGCTCACTGCATTTATTTGCCATCTGAAGCAGCGAAGCTTCATAGGCTTCATATGCAAACTGATATTCTTTTCGAAGTTTTTCACCTGCTGTTTTTCCGGTCTTCTGATAATTTTGTGCAATCTCAGCGTATTTATTGTTCAGTCCGACACTCAGTGAATTGCAAAGCGACATACTGTAAGCAATCTTCACCAGCTCATCATAGTCTGCAAGCTTTATTTGTTTGCTGATACGTGAATAGAACAGTTTTCCGACTGTAAGTGCACCGCCGACATCAATGCCGGAAAGCGGATCAAACAGCTTTGCCATGTCTGTAACTCCCTTTTTCACAAGGGCTTCCGCAATTTCTTCAAAGTAGTTATCTACAATAAATTCCTGAATCGCTACTTCCGATGATGCCCAGTATTTCTGCAGTTTTCCCTTTAATTTCTTCAGTCCCTTATAGGCTGTAGAATCCGGTGCTGCACTGTTCAAAAGCTGATTGACCGTTTCCATTTCCAGATTCGCCATAATGCAGATCGTTGTGCCAACCTGAACTGCCGAAGTTGCAACACCAACTTTTTTAAAGATGCCGTCAATCTTTGACCATTTTCCGTCTACCTGTTCAAAAATTGATTTTGCCTGTTCCGTTGTAAATGCATCCCCTTTTACCAGTTCTGCAAGTTCCCACTGTACGTTGGTATTCATTGTCTTACTTGTCGTTGCAACAAACTTGTAGAATTTAGAAACATTTTTTACTTTACTGCGAAAGTCATCCACCACCGTTTTTAATGTATCATCCTGTTCATCAATCTGACGGATCAGTTCAATCGCCACTTCCTCTTCTAACTTATCCTCTTCCCATCGTTTTCCGGTAATTGCTTCCAGAATCTGTTTCGTCGGACGCACGATCACATCACCGGACAATGTCTTAATAACAGAAAATAGCTCATCATTATCCGTACGTGCCGCCAGAACATCCGCAGCCGCATCATACAGCGTTCTGTGCATCGTTTTGTATGCCTGGTTATCTCTCAGATAGTGGTGATATTTTCCAAACAGATCATCCAGACTGTATGGATTTTGTGCATTATCCTCAGATGATTCTGAAAAATCATACAGATAACAGCCATCGTCCTCTTTCATCATCACAAAACCAGACTCCACATAGGTCCATTCGAAATCGTAATTCCCTGACAACAGCTCTTTTCCGGTTTGATCAATAATTTTACAGTTGCTGTACCAGCTTCCCACTTTTGCAATTCCGTTATGCATATTTCCGGCAAGATTAAACTGCTCCGCAATCTGCAGGTTTCCGTCTTTATCACAGTAACCCCAATCGCCGGATTCTCCTGTTCGAACCCGAATCAACCCATCCGAACCATAACCTGAACCATCCACATATTTTTTCAGCAAAACTCCCTTACGACTGTAAACCAGATACTGGTCATAGTTCACAGAATCACTGATCCAGAAAGCAAAATTTCCATTTTTTGTAACCGATACATTACTTCTTCTGTAAAACTCATTCATCTGTGCGATCTTTTGAAAAGAACCATTATAGAATACACCGTTTATCAAAAATACAATATCCGAACCAACAATACTTTCTTTAATGTCATCCCAGCCCAGGCTTTCATCCGGATCCATTTCCGGTTTATCCCATCCGGAAAATGTTTTGTCCAGCATATTAAACAGTGCCGTCTTACCATCCTTTTCCAGAAGAACCACATGGCTGCTGTCATCCCTCGGAATACTTGCAGAACAGTCCAGATTCTTTTCATTCAAAACTACTTTGTTCTCCGCTGTATCATAAATAAGCACATTGATCTCATTTGTTCCATATGGATTATATTGGAGATAAATCAAACCATCCCGCACTTCTTTTATCTCAACCTCGGTATTGTTGTCAAATGAATAAATCTTTTTCCCTTTTGCATCAATCAGACTGCATAATACCGTTGACTCCCTCATCGTTGAACTGTAGTCCGGGTTACCGTCCGCACACTCAAGCTTAATCGCATATCCATCTTCATATCTGCTGTATGAAACATACATATTGTCTGTTTTTCCGGATTGATCTATGTAGTCTTTAAAGTGCTTCTTCCCATCTGCATCATAGGCTACCAGATAGCTTCCATGTTCCGCAATAGCAGAACCGTAAAATTCTTCCATAAAAATCTCACAATCCTGATCATCACAGAAATCGCTGTTGTAAAGCTGTGCTCTTGTGATCAGATTTCCACTTTTTGTCAGATACAGGATATCCATGTTCGTTTCCAGATTATCCGGTACGATACGAAAACATCCATCACCCAGAGCTTTCATATCACCGCCGGAACTGATCTGGTCTGCAAATTTCTCGCCTGTTTTCAGATCCAGTATCATATAGCCACCGTCTTTATCTTTTACCTTTTTTCTGTAGCCACTCAGATCCCATGTTGATTCATATCTGCACACACCATCCCAAAGTCCTTTGGAATCTATAAAACCATATAATTCCTCATCCGAAGTTTCCTGCGTAACCATATAAAGCAGATCATCTAATTCTTCCATTCCATCAGAAAAATGTTGATTATATGCAGCCCTGTCAACTTCATCGTACACTGCCTCATACAGAATGCTTCCATCATTCTTCAGCATTCCTGTTTTTCCGTCTTTTACAATTCGATAAACACCTGCCGAATATCCTTTTCCATCACCATAATACGTTGGTTTCTCATCCAGATCATACTCAAAATATTCCCCCGTTGTCGCATTGTAAACATCATACTTCGGAGTCTGCGTCTGTGGCTTCTTAATATAATATAAAAGATCTCCCTCATCCGAAAAGCTCCATATCGCATCCACAGAACTATGCGACGTCGTTTTCTCCCAATCGTCATAAACATGTTCCTTTTCATCCCAGTCTGCATCCGTGCCCGAAACCACAAAAGTCTGAACAACTCCACTCTTTCCGATCAGATAAACATTGTCATCGTACTGTGTCTTCTTTGCACGCACAACAACCAGTC
>NZ_JBKVNQ010000066.1:0-13736 GCF_046967715.1 Hominisplanchenecus sp. | reverse complement strand
ATTCCTTTTTTGTATATCAGATGTGGGATGACGCATACCTCTGTAGATAAGAACAATAAATTTTCAAAAAAATCTCTGAAAAAAAGACAGAAACAAAAAGTGTGCAAACTGCAAAAGGGATGGAATTGCAATTTGCACACTCTTGAATTTTAACAGAAGCAAATCAGAACTTAAGCTTCCGGCGTTTCTTCCTCTGATTTTTCTTCGCCAGCATCAGCAACCATTTCTTCTGCCTCTTCCGGAACAGTTTCTTCTTCGTCAGCGTCTTCCGGTTTGCTTTCTGCTTCTGCATGTTCAGTGACAGCCTCAGCTGTCTCTTTCGGTTCTTCTGCCTCAGCTTTGACGGTCTCTTCTTCTGCTTCTTTTTCGAAAATGGCTTCGGCCGTATCAGCGGCATTTTCCGCTGCTTCCTCCGGTACGGAAGAGGATGGAATGGTAACATACTCGCGGGCATCGGCAGCATCTTCACCATCAAGATCCTCAAGGTCATCATCTAAGAAATCATCCTCGAAATCTTCAAAATCATCCTCCCAATTCTCTTTCTCTTTTTTATGTTTTTTGAAATATGCAAGTCCGGCACCTGCGGCAGCTCCCAAAAGTGCAGCACCTACCAGCCATTTGCTGTATTTTTTTGACATAAACGAACTCCTTTCTCCTGTTTTAAAATCCTGACTGATGTCTGCGAATTGCTCTGTTATAAGGTAATTTTCGCAATTCTGAGCTATGCTTCAGTCAGTACCAAGTGCCCTAGATCCCAATGTCTTAGCTTGCAGGTAAGAACGATATTTTGAAATTTTGACACTGGCATTATATAATATTTCATATATGGTATTGTAATACTTTTCTATAAAAAAGAAAAGGGGTTTATTTAAAAATTATCTGAACAAGAAACATGTAAAACAGTGTCCCTCCTCCAACGGAGAGAAGCGTGTTTTTCTTCCAGCAGTGTACCAGAACGATGGCAATGCCGGCGATCAGCTCTGGCAGTCCGAACGGTGCCTGCAGCAGGGAAACATTCTTGAAGCAGTAAACCACCAGCATACCGATGATAGCGTAAGGAAGTACTTTTCCGAGGTACATGATGTAAGCAGGTGTCTTGGATTTTCCAGAAAACAAAAGGAACGGAAGTCCGCGTACAAAAAAAGTCAGTAAGGACATGATCGCGATCATGGCGATTGCCTGAGAATCCGGGATACTACGCATGTGAATCATCTCCTTTCTGATTTTCTCTTTCCATATGCTCCTCCAGCGGCTTACGAAGCAGTGTCAGGATCGTAAGAATGAAGAGCATGGCAGGAATGATAAAACGGTCCGGCCCGAAAAGAAGCAGACAGATCACAGAGCAGATCACACCGGTGATTGCCGGGATATGATTTTTGCTGTTCAGCCACTGATCAGTAAAGATTACAATAAACAGTGATGTCATGACAAAATCCACACCTTTTGTATTGAAGTTGACCAGGGAACCAAAGAGTGCACCGAACGTGCAGCCGATGATCCAGTAAACGTGATCCAGCATGGAGATAAACAAATAGAACCATCCCTTGTCCACACCGTCCGGAACCGGGGTTGTAGCAACCAGAGAATAGGTCTCATCGGTCAGCTCATGGATCAGCAGAAGCTTTTTCTTTCCGGTGTCTTTGTATTTGTCGATGATGGAAAGACCGTAGAAGAGATGCCGTACCTGGATCATCAGTGTCATGATCGCGGTGGAGATCAGGCTGGCACCGCTTGCGAGCAGATCGATCGCCACATACTGCATCGAGCCGGCATAAATAAAGATGGACATAAAGAAAGCCCAGATAAAAGAATATCCGTTGCTTTCAAGCAGTATGCCAAAGCCCATACCAAGAAAAAGATAGCCTGCCATAACCGGAAGTGTGTGAGGAAAGGCAGACCTGAATGCTTTGCTTTTCATGTTCATTTCCTCCTTGAAATGTATCAGCAATTAGTATAGCATGGTGGGTGAAATATGTCAAAATACAGGAGAAAAAAGCATGAAATTTTATGATGCATTAACAGATTTTATTTTCACAGAACAGAAACCGGAAAAAGCAGATGCGATCTTTGTTCCGGGCGGATTGTATGGTGAGATCGCACAGCATGCGGCAGAGCTTTATCAGCAGGGCTTTGCATCACTTATCGTGCCTTCTGGAAAGTACAGCATTGTGGAAGGAAAATTTACTGAGGTACAGTCACCGGAGAAATATAAAGGCAGATATTTTGAGACAGAAAGTGATTTTCTGACGCAGATCCTTGTGGATGAAGGGGTAAAAAAAAGCGATATTCTGCAGGAAAAAGAAGCATCTTATACTTATCAGAATGCATTATTTACCAAGGATCTTCTCGAGAAAAAAGGGCTGCATTTAAAAAAAGTGATCCTGTCCTGTCAGGCATATCACGCCAGAAGATGTCTGATGTATTATCAGTTTGTTTTCCCGGAAATCGAATTTATCGTCTCACCGGTCATTACCAGGGGTGTTTCAAAAGAAAACTGGTATCAGAGCGAGTACGGTATCTGTCTGGTACTCAAAGAGGTGGAACACTGCGGCAGCCAGTTCGCAGATATGATGTGCGACCGTGCCTCTGTCCGATAAATGTCGGTAGAGATGACAAAGATTGCATGAAAAGTGTTACAGAAATTTGACGGAAAACCAGTTTCGTGTTATGCTGTAGCGGCAGAAAACCGTTCACAAAAGAGGAGTGATCTTATGATAAAAGCAGCAATTTTTGATCTTGACGGTACGATCGGAGATACCGTGGAATCCATCGCTTACAGTGGCAATCGTGCCCTCAGGGATATCGGATACCAGGCATTTCCGGTGGAAAATTATAAATATTATGCAGGTGATGGCGTAGATGAACTGGTCCGCCGTACCCTGCGGGATTCCGGTGATACGAACTGCAGTCAGTTTGAGCAGATGAAAAGCATTTACAAAGCGTATTTTGCAAAAGACTGCATGTACCATGTAAAGCCGTTTCCGGGTATTTGCGAGATGCTTTCAGAACTGAAAAAAAGAGGGATCCGGATCGCCGTACTTTCCAATAAACCGCATGCTCAGGCCATCGATGTGGTGGAGAGTCTGTTTGGAAAAGATTATTTTGATTACATCCAGGGACAGACAGAAACAATCCGACGCAAACCCGCACCGGACGGAGCGTTTGCCATTGCAGAAAAGTTTGCAGTAGAGACCGGAGAATGTCTTTATGTCGGAGATACAAACACGGACATGCAGACCGGCAATGCGGCACATATGCATCCGGTAGGGGTTCTGTGGGGATTCCGCGACCGAAAAGAATTAGAAGAAAATCACAGTGAATATGTGATTGAAAAACCACAGGAACTGATTGAGATCCTGGAAAAGATAAACGGAGGAGACAACAAGTGATAAAACTGGTAGCAACCGATATTGACGGCACACTGATACGGGAGAGCAGTTCTGTGCTGCCGGAAGAAATTTTTGATCTGATCCGGGAACTTCGAAAACGTGATATCTATTTTGCGGCAGCAAGCGGAAGACAGTACATGGGATTGAAACGACTGTTTGCTCCGGTGACAGATCAGATGCTTTTTATCAGTGAAAATGGTTCCAACGTTGTATGGAAGGACGAAGAACTTTATGCTTCCGTGATCAATCCGAACCTGATAAAAGAGATGCAGGAATATGCAAAACATTTCCCGAATATGCATCTGACCTTATCGACAACAAAAGCGATGCATTCTACCGGAAGTGATGACCTGTCCTATCGGAAAATGATGGTGGATGGCTATCAGAATGACATGGTTTTTGATGATGACGAAGACGGCACCAAACTGAAAGTGATCAAAATGTCTCTGTACTGTGAAAGCGGGATTCGGCCTTATGCAAAAGAAATCGAAGATTACTGGCAGGGCAGATTAAACACCGTAGTGGCAGGTGCACCGTGGATTGATTTTATGAAGCCAGGAACCGATAAAGGTGCAGCACTTCAGTTCGTACAGCAGTATTTTCAGGTAAAAAAAGAAGAGACGCTGGCATTCGGGGATAATCACAACGATCTTGGAATGATCCTGGCAGCAGGAGAGGGATGTGCAGTTTCTACCGCAAGAACCGCAGTCAAAGAGGCAGCAAAACATATCGTTGGAAGCTACGAAGAAAAAGGGGTCATAAAGGCACTTCAGGAGCTGCTAAAGAAGCAGAAATAAATAATGAGATGTTGAGATCAAAAGATATTTGGATCTTAATCAATACTTGTAATTGGCAAGTGGGCCGGAGAGAAAAAAGGAGGATTTGATCATGGCAAATTTCAGCAAAGAATGTATTGAGACGTTTTTAAACAAACAGCTGCAGCTGTTTGATGAAAAAGTGGCAGAGACACCGCAGGAGGCAGAAGAGTTCCTTGAGGATAATCTGGCGGTCGTACTTGACAGTATCGAAGATGTACGTGACTATCTGGATGAGAGCGGAATGGATGCGGCACAGCTTTCCAAAGACGAGATTTTGCAGGCATCCGAAGTGTTTGCACTTCCGGGTGGAAAATATCTTGTAGTGCTTGCCTGAGAAATTCAGACGGAGATTTCCTGGCGAGTGTAAAGAAATGATGGAAGTTTTATAAGGTGCTGTCTGCGAAAAACAGCAGAGTATGTGCAAATAAACGTCATAAAATGATTTTGTAAAATAGGACGCCATGATGATTCGAAAACAATCTCCTGACACGCTTCGTTTCCTGTTCGGTTCGCTCGTGTGTTAGCCGCCCTTCGCCTAAACTCGCCTCTTCGAGGCTCAAACAGCGGCTCGGGGGCAGCAACATCGCAAACCTCACGACGGAAGCCTTGCTACCGTCAGTACGATTTGTTTTCGAATTCATCATGGCTATGCTGTTTTACGTTCCCTTCGGGGAATTCGTTCATTTGCACATGCACAAATTTATAGACTTTCATGAAAGCTCTATTTATATCAGAAAATGTCTCCCCAAATCAATGCTTTATACTGAAATAAGAATTGGCAACAAGAATGTTTTAACTCCCCACAGAATCAGCAGATGCACCGGATAAAACCAGTAGAAGAACCATTTGCCGGATTTCCCGCGTTTTCCGTTATAGAACCAGACAGGAATAAAAGCAAGCGGTGCAGTCGTCTCCCAGCTAAAGGCAACAGCTCCGGCTACGACCTGCTTCATCCGATCATAGCGGAAAATATAGAGCAGTTCGATCAGCAGAACACCGCGATAGCCATAATCTGTATGCAGAGCCCATGCAAGCACCATTGCCAGGATTAAAACAAGCACCTGTGCCACAGGCTGTGCTTGCATTCGGAAGTAATCGCACAGCATCATAGCAAGCAGTCCGATCAGCAGGGTGAAAAAGACGTTTTGGTGTACTGGATCAAAGAGACGTCCCATGATCGCAAGATCAAAAGGGATTTCCGAGACCAGTGCAAACAGAAAAAGGCGGAGTGCATATTTTTTTCGGTCGTGCGTGTGCAGAAATCCTTCTACTAACAAAAAGCAGAAGATCGGAAAGGAGACACGGCCGATCAGACGGAGGATACGGTCTGTGTTCCGAAGCATTTCAAAAAGAGCCGCATCATTTCGTGTTTCATCTACCAAAAGGAGCCCGCGTTCGAAAACGCAGGCACCTATGTGGTCAATGAGCATGGTAATCATTGCAATCTTTTTTAAAGAACTCCCGGTCAGGGAAGGGGATTGTCTGCTCATCTGTTTTATTTTGCCAGCAGCATCATGATCTTATTACTGCGGGTGATGAATTTGGTCATTTCTTCCGGTGCAAGTGGTTTATGGCTCAGCATTGCCAGGTCATAGAGCTGTTCACACATCATCGGTACATGTTCAGAATCTTTGTGATTGAAGATATACTGAACCAGTTCATTGTTTGCATTCAGAACTAAAGTAGCAGGACCGCCGAACATGTTCGGATCCATACCGTACATATTATACATCTTCATCATATCCTGCATACGGCGTGTTTCCTCAGACAGAACAATCATCGAAGAGACAGAAGCATTTTTCAGCTTTTCTACTTTGACTTCCAGCTTATCATTGTTCAGTGCTTTGTGGAATACATCCGTCAGAGTTTCTTTTTCTTCTTTCAGATCTTCTTCGGAAACTTCTTCTTTCATATCTGCATTGACATCTGCATCGATACGCTCGAATTTGATGGTGTCATCCTGACGCTCCAGATGTGTGATGAAAGCAGAGTCGATATTATGTTTCAGGATCACAGCATCAATGCCCTGTTCTTTGAACAGATTGATGTACTGGCTCTGCTGTACTTCATCTGTGACATAGAAAAGTACAGTTTTTTCTTTTTGCTTTTCTTCTGCATTTTCTGTGCTTTCTGTTTCTTTTACAGCTTCCGCAGTATCTTCTTTTTTGTTTTCTGCAACAAAATCCTGAAGAGTCAGATATTTGCCGTCGAGGTTCTTGAACAGCAGACAGTCTTTGATACGGTCATAGAATTTGTCATCTTTGATGCAGCCGTATTTGATGAACGGGCTGATATCATCCCAGTATTTCTCATAATTTTCACGGTCGGTCTTGCACATGCCGGTCAGTTTGTCTGCAACTTTCTTGCTGATATATTCAGAAATTTTCTTTACAGTACCGTCGTTCTGCAATGCACTTCTGGAAACGTTCAAAGGCAGATCCGGACAATCGATCACACCTTTTAAGAGCATCAGGAACTCCGGAATCACTTCTTTGATATTATCGGCGATAAAGACCTGATTGTTGTAAAGTTTGATCGTACCTTCTACAGAGTCATATTCTGTGTTGATCTTAGGGAAGTAGAGGATACCTTTCAGATTGAACGGATAGTCCATGTTCAGATGGATCCAGAACAGAGGTTCCTTGTAATCCATAAATACTTTGCGGTAGAAATCTTTGTATTCGTCTTCGCTGCATTCATTCGGATGCTTTGTCCACAGTGGGTGGATATCATTTAAAGCAACCGGACGCTTCTGGATTTTAACCATTTCTTTTGCAGGAGAAACTTCAACGATTTCTTTTTCACCGTTCTCATTTTCTTTCTCTTCTGTTTTGGCATCTTCGTGGATGTGTTCGATCACAACATCGTCGTCACGCAGTTCGCTCTCTTCAATGGTTTCGTATTCCGGTTCTGCGTTTGCTTTGGAGAGGAAGATCTCAACCGGCATGAAAGAGCAGTATTTGTCCAGAACTTCTCTTGTGCGGTATTCGTTTGCAAATTCAACACTTTCTTCATTTAAATAAAGAGTGATCTCTGTACCTACGGTTGTTTTGCTGCCGTCACCGATCGTGTACTGTGTGCCGCCGTCACATTCCCAGTGAACAGCTGTTGCACCGTCACGGTAGGAGAGTGTATCGATATGTACTTCATCTGCTACCATGAATGCGGAATAAAAACCAAGACCGAAATGACCGATCATTTCATCTGCATTTGTCTTGTCTTTGTATTTCTCAAGAAAAGCAGTCGCACCGGAGAAAGCGATCTTTGTGATGTATTCTTCGACTTCGTCTGCTGTCATACCAAGACCGGTATCAATGAATTTCATAGTTTTTTCTTCCGGATTTACGATAACCTGAATAGAAGCTTTGTAATCTTCCGGAAAAGTATATTCACCCATGATTTCCAGTTTTTTCAGTTTGGTGATGGCATCACATCCGTTGGATACCAGTTCACGGATGAAAATATCGTGGTCAGAATATAACCATTTCTTTATAATAGGAAATATATTGTCACTGTCGATGGATAAGTTACCTGTTCTATTTGTATTACTCATAATCGTTCACACCTTTCCAATAATCTTGCAGCAGCCAAGTTTTCTTATGACTGCCCTATGCAAGATAGTTTAGTACCGTTCTATGGAAATGTCAAGAGAAAATCAGCACTCAAACGCAACGAGTGCTAACAAAAAAGTATTAACTTTCTAAAGAAAGTATAAACTTCTGGATTTTCTGATCCCAGGCATGTTCCAGGGACTTATCCATTGAGAAAATGTTAAGAGATGTTCCGGTTACAGCATTCAGCCGACTATCTTTATAACGCAGATTTAAAAACAGGCCGTTGATGTCGGAGACTGTGAAAGAAGTATCTGTTTCGGACAGAAATGATTCGACTGCATGGGAAGAGAGCTGCAGGACGATCGAGAAAGAAAGCGGTGTGTGGTTGCCGCGGATCAGTTCAAAGCAGACGGGACGCAGCTGTTTCCAGCGGGCGATCGGTGTACGGTCTTTATAGAGTGTCTCATATTCTTCTTTCGTATAATAATCTTTCAGAATATGTCCATCCATATGGAAAGAGGCAAATGTAGAAAGAGAAAGCTCCGGAACGCAGAATGCATCAAAGGTACTGCGGCAGAGCAGATGGTTCATAAACAATTTTACTTCAGTTATAGGAATAGAAATCATAAGTACCTCCTGTCAGAAAGCGGACATATACAGGATTTTGGTGATATGGTCCGTGTATTTTTCAGTATAGCGGAAAAAACCGAAAAAGAAAAGAAGAAAAGCATTGCAAAATATGTGATATGTGTTATAGTAGAATGTAGTATTAAAAACCAGATAACATGATGTGAGTGTTAAGATTTATCTCAGTCGAGAAGACTCCCACTTCTGCAAGTGGTGAGTAATAACAAGTCTTTCTCAGTGGGAGTACAATCTCCGACTGAGATAAACGCTCCGCGAGAATGTGCAGTGATTCTGAGAAGAATATGTCAGCTTTCGCTGACCAGAATCACGCACCAAGTCTCACGTGCGTTCGACTTGAATTTTGACATTCATACCATATCAATAGAAGATAAAAATTCTGTGAAAATCTACAGAAGGTCTGGCTTGTGAACATCGCAGCACTTTTATTTTCATACTGCGGCGATGCACATTTCTGTATAGATTTGAATAAGCGGAATTTAATATGGAGGATTTATAGATGAGTTTCAGAGTAGTGATCGACAGCTGTGGGGAGCTGACAGATGAGATGAAAAAGAGCGGCAATTTTGTGTCTGCACCGCTGACACTGCAGGTGGATGAGTATATTGTACAGGATGATGAGGAACATTTCAACCAGGCAGAGTTTTTAAAAAAAGTAGCGGAGTGCCCAAACTGTCCGAAATCTTCCTGCCCATCACCGGAAATATATCGTGATGCCTACGACTGTGATGCAGATCATGTTTATGCAGTGACGCTTTCAGAAAAACTGAGTGGATCTTACAACAGTGCAGTTCTTGGTAAAAATCTCTATCTGGAGGATCATCCGGATGCAAAAGTTTATGTATTCAATTCCTGCTCGGCATCTGTTGGTGAGACGCTGATCGGACTGAAAATCCAGGAGCTGGAAGAGAAGGGACTTTCTTTTGAAGAAGTTGTAGAACAGACAGAGGCTTATATTCTCTCACAGGATACCTGGTTTGTCCTGGAAAATCTGGACACCCTTCGTAAAAACGGCCGTCTCGGTACCGTAAAGGCTCTGGTAGCGACTGCACTGAAGATCAAACCGGTCATGGGATCAACAGACGAAGGCACGATTATTCAGCTGGATCAGGCAAGAGGCATGAAGAAAGCTCTTGTAAAAATGGTCAATTCAATCGAGGAGAAAAAATCATCCGATCCACAGGAGCGTATGGTTGGGATCGCTCACTGTAATTGTCCGCAGAGGGCAGAGATGGTAAAAGAGGAGATCATAAAGAGGCTGCCGTTTAAAGATGTGATCCTGGTCAATACCGCAGGTGTCAGCACCATGTATGCAAACGATGGTGGAATTATCGTAGTTGCATAAGTTTTTAAAATAGTGTATACTATGATGCTAGAAAGGATTGTGGGAGTGCAACGCACGGAACAATCCGTAGGCATCATAGTTGGGGACTTTTGACACCCACATCATACTATTAAGAAACTATATATAAGGAGTGAAAGACATGAGTCAGGCAAAAGTGGATCGCTACAAAGAAGAAAAGCAGAAACGCGAAAAGCTTCAGAAAAAAGAAAAAAGAGAGTTACTGCTCTGGAAAATAGTGGGCATTATCGTGCTGGTTGCTCTTGTTGGCTGGATTGGTTTCTCAGTATACCAGAATGTTCAGAAAGATGCGTCTCATACATATGAAATGAAAACAGATGCACTGGATCATTACATGAACGGTTTAAATGCTGAGACAGAAACTTCAAGTGAAGCGTCCACAGAGACAACAGAAAAAACGACAGAAGAAACTGCAGCAGAGACTTCTGCTGAAAGTACAGTAACCGAAGCAGCCGGTGAGACGGCAGCAGAATAAAAGAAAAAAGAAACTGCGTTATCGTGAAAACGAGAGGCAGTTTTTTATGTCTGAAAGAAAATGCTTCTGTTATATTTTTCAGAATGGTTTCTCAAAGGAAAATTGTACAGAAAAAAGAACGGCAACGTTTGTTATGTATTTAACAAAATACTTGCACTACATCTTGTGCTATGTTAAGATGAAAGCGACAAAACATAGAAACACAAAATCACAGAGAAAGGAAGATAGAAAACATGAAGGATTTTAAACAGTGGGATGGTTTCGCTGGAAGACTCTGGAAAGAAGGCGTAGACGTCCGCGATTTTATTCAGAACAACTACACACCATATGACGGAGATGATTCTTTCCTGGAGGGACCTACAGAGGCAACAAATCGTCTGTGGGGAAAAGTATCTGAACTTCAGAAAGAAGAGAGAGCAAAGGGCGGTGTCCTTGATATGGAGACTGATGTTGTAACAGGCATCACTGCATATGGAGCTGCTTATATTGATGACAGCATGAAAGATATGGAGCAGGTTGTCGGTCTGCAGACAGACAAGCCGCTGAAACGTGCATTTATGCCATACGGCGGAATCAAGATGGCTGAGAAATCCTGTGAAATGTATGGATATAAACCAAATCCACAGCTTCATGAGATCTTTACCAAATACCATAAAACACATAACCAGGGTGTATTTGATATCTATACACCGGAAATGTTAAAAGCACGTCATAACAAGATCCTGACCGGTCTTCCGGATACTTACGGACGCGGACGTATCGTAGGTGACTACCGTCGTGTGGCTCTGTACGGTATCGATTACCTGATTGAGAAAAAGAAAGCAGATTTTACTGCTACAAACCGTCAGGGTATGCGTCGTGGTGACTTCCAGCTGCGTGAAGAGATCGCAGACCAGGTTCGTGCACTGCAGGAAATGAAAGAAATGGCACAGTCCTATGGATATGATATTTCCGAGCCGGCTAAGAATGCAAAAGAAGCAGTTCAGTGGCTGTACTTCGGATATCTGGCTGCCATCAAGACACAGAACGGTGCAGCTATGAGTGTCGGACGTATTTCTACTTTCCTTGATATTTATATTGAGAAAGATATTGCAGCAGGCATCCTGACTGAAAAAGAAGCTCAGGAACTGATCGACCATATGGTTATGAAATTCCGTATGGTAAAATTCGCAAGAATCGCTTCTTACAACCAGCTGTTCTCCGGTGACCCGGTATGGGCAACTCTGGAAGTAGCAGGTATGGGTATGGACGGACGTTCTATGGTAACAAAGAATGATTACCGTTTCCTGCATACACTGGAAAACATGGGACCTTCACCGGAACCGAACCTGACCGTTCTGTATTCCGAACGTCTGCCTGAGACATTCAAAAAATATGCAGCACATATCTCTGTTACAACAAGCTCTATCCAGTATGAGAACGATGATGTTATGCGTCCGGTATGGGGCGATGACTATTCTATCTGTTGCTGTGTATCTGCTACTGAGACAGGTAAAGAGATCCAGTTCTTCGGAGCAAGAGCAAACCTGGCAAAATGTCTGCTGTATGCGATTAACGGCGGTGTAGATGAGAAGACAAGAGATCAGGTAGCACCGAAATATCAGGCGATCACATCCGAATATCTGGATTATGATGAAGTTATGGATAAATATGACACCATGCTTGACTGGCTGGCACATCTGTATGTAGGAACTCTGAACATGATCCATTACATGCATGATAAATACTACTATGAAGCAGCAGAGATGGCTCTGATCGATACAGATGTAAGACGTACATTTGCTACCGGTATCGCAGGATTCTCACATGTAGTAGACTCTCTGTCCGCAATCAAGTATGCAAAAGTAAAAACGGTTCGTGATGAAAGCGGAATCGTTACCGATTATGAGATCGAAGGAGACTTCCCAAGATACGGTAATGACGATGACAGAGCTGACGAGATCGCTGTATGGCTGCTGCGTACATTCATGGATAAACTGAAATACTGCCATACCTACCGTGATTCTGAGCCGACAACTTCTATCCTGACAATCACATCAAACGTAGTATACGGTAAAGCAACCGGTTCTCTGCCAGATGGAAGAAAAGCAGGCGAGCCTCTGGCACCTGGAGCAAACCCATCTTACGGAGCAGAACAGAACGGTCTGCTGGCATCTTTGAACTCTGTTGCAAAACTTCCGTACGAAGATGCACTGGATGGTATCTCCAATACACAGACCATCAACCCGGGTGCTCTGGGACACGATGATGCAGAGCGTACCGAAAATCTGGTTCATGTACTGGATGGTTACTTCAAACAGGGTGCACATCACCTGAACGTAAACGTATTCGGAAAAGAAAAACTGATCGATGCTATGGAGCATCCGGAAAAAGAAGAATACGCAAACTTCACAATCCGTGTATCAGGATATGCTGTTAAATTTATCGACCTGACAAGAGAACAGCAGCTTGACGTTATCGCAAGAACCTGCCACGACAGAATGTAATATGGAAAACGGGGCAAAAACAGGATATGTCCATTCGCTGGAAAGCTTTGGATCGGTTGACGGTCCGGGTGTGCGTTATGTGATCTTCTTAAGCGGCTGTGCGATGCGATGCCAGTTCTGTCATAATCCGGATACCTGGAATATGACAGCCGGCAAAAGCTACACAGCTGATGCCCTTCTGAAACAGGCAGTAAAATACCGCACTTATTGGGGAAATAAGGGCGGTATTACTGTCAGTGGAGGAGAACCACTGCTTCAGATTGATTTTCTGATCGAACTGTTTCGCAAGGCAAAAGAGATGGGGATCCACACAACGCTGGATACGAGCGGCAATCCTTACACGGAAAAAGAGCCATTCTATTCAAAATGGCTGGAACTGATGAAATACACCGATCTGATTCTTCTGGATATCAAGCATATTGATGAACAGGAGCATATTAAACTGACCGGTCAGACCAACAAAAATATTCTGGCTATGGCAGAAAAGTTATCGGATATGGGAAAACCGGTATGGATCCGTCATGTACTGGTTCCGGAGCGGAGCGACCGTGATGATTACTTGCACCGGCTGGCAGATTTTATTCACACGCTGAAAAATGTGGAGCGTGTGGAAGTACTGCCATACCATACGCTGGGCGTGTTCAAATGGGAAAATTTAGGAATTCCATATCAGCTTGAAGGGATCAATCCGCCAAGTGCAGAACGGATCAAGAATGCAGAAGAGATTCTGGCGTTCAGGAAATAGAAATAACAGGAAAATTTTAAATGTGCAAAGGAACAATGTCCTGAAGGACACATAAAAGTGTCTTCCTGGGCATTGTTCCTTTTGCACATTTGGAAAGCGGACATTCACAATCCGCTTCTCTGCGTTCAAATTTCAATATTTCACGAGTTTTTTAAAGCAGAGAAAATTTACTCCACAACCGGAGGTACAAAATGTTCGATTGCATTTCGCAGTTTCGGTTGATTAGCGGATGGTAACGCTGCGTTTTCGGCTGTTATACGT
>NZ_JBKVNQ010000065.1:0-14537 GCF_046967715.1 Hominisplanchenecus sp. | reverse complement strand
GCTACCTTAACCCACCGTCTAAAGCCAGTGGGATTGCGGTAGCCTTATTTCAAACAGTTTTGACCTGTTTGTCCCCCCCGACTCATATGATGTTTTTGATAAAGCTCTGTCGGTGGATCGGGGATGATCCGAATTTGCGTATTGCCTCCATATGTGCGGCACTTCCATAGCCTTTGTGTTTCGCAAATCCATATTCTGGCATCAGTTTGTCATAATCTTTCATCAGGCGATCCCTGGTCACTTTTGCGATCACACTCGCCGCTGCGATCGACAGGCTTTTTGCATCTCCTTTAATGATCGGTACCTGCGAAATCTCCACCTGTGGGATCTTCACAGCATCATTTAAGAGAACCTGCGGCCGGATCTTCAGTCCGGCGATTGCCTCACGCATCGCTTCATAAGTTGCCTGCAGGATATTGATTTCATCGATCCTTGCCGGTGATGCCATGCCAACGGACACTGCCAGTGCTTTTTCCATGATCTCATCGTACAGAGCTTCCCTCTTCTTTTCTGAAAGCTGTTTGGAATCATTCAACCACAGGATCTCACAGTCTTCTGGCAAGATCACGGCACCGGCGACAACCGGTCCTGCCAGCGGACCGCGTCCTGCCTCATCAATTCCACACACATAGCCATATCTTTCGTACTGATGTTCGTAACTTCTCATTTCTTCCAGGCGAACCCGCTCTTTTGCCAGCTTTTCCTGTTTTTTTCGGTAACTGTTTAAAACTGCCTTCACACCGCTTCTCTCATCCATAGCATACTGTGCAAACAGTTCTTCCAGGGAACCTTCTTTTGCCTCTGCAAATTCTTTTTTGATCTGTGCGATGCTTTTTCTGTCTGTGCTCATATATTTTCTCCTTTATTCCAACCCACAGTCGGTAATCATATTTTAGCGGGGGAATGCTTCTCTGCGGTAAAGCGGACATTCACAATCCGCTTCGCTACTTGCTCATGAACGCATATCCTGTCTAAAAAGTCCGACTGATCATTTCGTTCGTATTTAAAAAAGTGCCACACAAAGTGGCACTTCTTATTCTAACGCATTTCTCTTTTTTCGTCTACTGGTGTCTGACTACGCAGATACGATCAAGCGGCCAGATACGCACCCAGGCACGACCGACAATCTTTTCTCTTTTGAGATTTTCGACATTCTCATAGCGGCTGTCATCGCTTCGGTTGCGGTTATCTCCCAGCACGAAGTACTCATCATCGCCAAGCGTGATCGGCTCTGCCGCACGTCCGGCATCATTCATCACTTCTGCACCGTAATTTTCATCCAGCTTTTCACCGTTAATGTAAACATAGCCATCTATGATCTGTACGGTTTCTCCCGGCAGACCGATCACACGTTTGATATAGTACTCTTCTTTTCCGTCACGCACAACCGGAAAGACTACGATATCAAACCTCTCCGGATCATGGAAACGATAAGATAATTTATCCATCATCAGCTGATCCTTGTTGTGCAGATACGGATACATAGAATCTCCGCTGACCATGGTCCTCTGTACAACAAATGTATTGATCACGAATACAACTGCTAACAGGCATACAAAATATACAACCCAGTTAATAATCTCTTTTGCTTTCATCAAAAACTCCTTTTCTACAAAGATCCCGCCCGTTCAAATGGCCAGATGCGTACCCAGGCACGCCCGATGATCTCTTTGCGTCTGACATTCCCGACATCCGGAAAACGACTGTCTTCACTGGCATTGCGATTGTCTCCGAGCACAAAATATTCATCGTCTCCAAGTGTGATCGGGTCGGATGCAAGTGCTGCGTTCTGGATTTTTTCATCACAGAAATGTTCGTCCAGTTTTTTACCGTCTATGTACACATACCCGTCCAAGATCTGCACCGTCTCACCCGGCAGACCAATGATCCGTTTAATAAAATACATATCCTTATAGCGATACGGAAAAACAATGATATCATAACGTCTGGGATCAGAGAAACGATAACTAACCTTATCAACGATCAGATTGTCATCGTCATGCAGCGTCGGATACATCGACTCTCCATTTACCCGCGTACGCTGACCGACATAAGTTGTCAGCAAAAAGCTGACACCAAACACCAGTACGATATAAAACAGCACCTCGATAAGTCCCTTTTTCATACTCTCCTCCCACAAAATACTGTCTACTGCTCTTCCGTCTCTCCCTTCGGAAGTTCCAGCGTGATCCTGCCAAGTTTTCCGCTTCGGAAATCATCCAGCAGAAGCATACCTGTCTTGGTATAATCCAGTTCCTGACCTTTTTTGATGCAGCCACGCCGTCTTGCGATCTCCTCGTAAACTGTGAGTGCTTCCTGAGCGGTTTCTTCGCAGCCATAACGTTCCGTTAATCTCCCCGGATAATGTTCCATCAGGAAACGGATCAGATTGAGTGCAAGCTCATCCGTATTGAGGATCTCGTCTTTGATGGAACCGATCATTGCCAGTCGCATACCGACACTCTGGTCTTCAAATTTCGGCCAGAGAATACCCGGTGTATCCAGCAGTTCCAGACCCTTATTTAAGCGGATCCACTGTTTTCCCTTCGTAACACCCGGCTTATTTCCGGTCTTTGCACATGCTTTTCCGGCATAGGCATTGATAAACGTAGATTTTCCGACATTCGGAATCCCGACAACCATTGCCCGCACCGGACGGTTCTTGATTCCTTTGCGTTTGTCTCGCTCGATCTTTTCATGGCATGCTTCCAGAACGGCTGCATTGATGGATTTAAGTCCTGCTCCACTTCTGGAATTGATCTTTCTGACGCAATACCCTTTCGCTTCGAAAAAAGCAACCCACGCTTCATTGCTCTTTTCATCCGCAAGATCCGATTTGTTCAGAAGAATCAGGCGGGCTTTGTCCCTGCCCATCTTATCGATATCCGGATTGCGGCTGGAAAACGGTACACGTGCATCCAGCAGTTCGATGACAAGATCGATCAGTTTGATGTCTTCCTGCATCATACGCCTTGCCTTGGTCATATGACCAGGATACCACTGATAATTCATATTTTTTACCTTTCTACTTAACAAGTCCCCGGTGATCCGAAGGAGATAAAACAGCCCAGACTTTCCCTTCAATATCTTCCAGCTTTACATTTCCCATATCTGCAAAACGGCTGTCTTCACTCTGATTGCGGTTATCACCAAGCACAAAATATTCATCTTCACCAAGTGTGATCTCCTGTGCTGCCATTCCGGCATTTTCCATCTGTGGAAATCCCTGCGTCTCCAGGTAGACACTTCCATTAATATAGATCATACCATCGATGATCTGGATCGTCTCACCCGGCAGTCCGATCACACGTCTTATATAAGAATGCGTGTCCTCGCTTCCATTCAGTTTAAACGAGATTACATCCTCCCTGGATGGTCCTGAAAAGCGATAGGACAGCTCATTTAACAGAACAACATCTCCGCCGGACAAGGTACTGTTCATCGCCTGTCCGATGTTCGTTCTGGACTGACCGAAAAAGAAAACAGCAATATATGCAAACAGGATCACCACAATGATCTGAAACAGCCATCCAAGACCGGCTTTGATCGGATTCTTTCTGACCTTTTCCCGTTCTTTTTTCTGTTTCCTCATTTCCCTTCTGCTGTGTTTTTCCTGTATTGCCTGTTCCTGTGAAATCCGATCTTTGTTTCTTCGATCCCTTTCTCTGCGATTTCTTCCTGTGCGGCTCATGTATCCTCCCCTTTTGCCTTTTGAAATTCACAGTCGGTTATACAGAAACAGGGACAATTACCTAAGTACTTGTCCCTGGTCTGTCTGGCTGACCCGAACAAGCAGTGCTTGTTGCGGAATCATTCGGTACGCTGCTGCGTCCTATTATTTAACCAACTCTTTTACTTTTGCTTTTTTACCAACACGGTCTCTCAGGTAATTCAGTTTCGCTCTTCTTACTTTACCTCTTCTGATAACCTCGATCTTTTCTACGTTCGGGGAGTGCAGCGGCCATGTCTTTTCAACGCCGATTCCGTTGGAGTTCTTTCTTACTGTGAAAGTTGCTCTGTTGCTTCCACCCTGTTTCTTCAGAACAGTTCCTTCGAAGATCTGGATACGTTCGCGGTTACCCTCTTTGATCTTTGCGTAAACTTTTACAGTATCACCTACGTTAAATACAGGTACTTCCGCTTTCAGTTCAGCTGCTTCAATGTTCTTAATGATTTCGTTCATCTTGTTGTTCCTCCTTATATTTTCAGATGTTCTTAATACCGCCCAGGTAGCAGAGGACCATCTCTTCTCACAACGTGAATAATTTTATCATACCTCTTGCGTAAAAGCAAGCTTTTTTTCAGCCAGACAGCGATCTGCCAGAGCTTTTTCTTTTGCTGACAGATCCGCTTTTTCCAGCAGATCTGGTCTTCTTTCTGCCGTCCGGATGACGGACTGTTCTCTTCTCCATTTTTCAATGTTGGCATGATGTCCGGATAACAGCACTTCCGGAACCCGCTTTTCATGCCAGACTTCCGGTCTGCTGTAATGCGGATGCTCCAGAAGATTTCCCTGGAAAGATTCGAATTCGGCAGATGCCTCATTGTGAAGCACACCCGGAACCAGTCTGGAGATCGCATCCATCATCACCATTGCCGGAAGTTCCCCTCCGGTCAGGACATAGTCCCCGATGGAGACGTAGTCTGTCACGATCTCTTCCAGGACACGCTCATCGATCCCTTCATAATGTCCGCACAGAAAGACCAGATCCTGCTCTCTTGCAAATTCTTCCGCCATAGGCTGTGAAAAAGTACTTCCCTGCGGTGTCAGATAGATCACTCTCGGCCGGTAACCGATTTGTTCTTTTACTGCCTCATAGGCTCCATAGACCGGTGCTGCCTGCATGACCATGCCGGCTCCGCCTCCGTACGGTGTATCATCCACCTTATTATGCTTATTCGCAGCATAGTCGCGGATGTCCGTTGCTTTCAGAGAAATACATCCCCGTTCGATCGCCCTGCCCATGATACTGGTATTCATTCCCTGCTCGATCATTTCCGGAAACAGTGTCAGTACGTGAAAATGCATGCTACACCAGCCCTTCCAGAAGATGCACTTTCATGCAGCCTTCTTCCACATCTACTTCCAGAATACACTGACGGATCGCCGGGATCAGGATCTCTTTTCCTTCTTCCGTCACTACCTGATAGACATCGTTTGCTCCGGTCTGGATCACATCATCCAGTGTGCCAAGAAATGCATCATCCTCAGTATAGACCTTAAGTCCGATCAGATCTGCGATAAAATACTCATTTTTCTTAAGTTTTACTGCATGCTCGCGTGTCACAAGCAGCGGACACTTTCTGTATTTTTCAATCTGATTGATATCATTATATTCTTTAAACTTCAGGATAACCATATTTTTGAAAAATTTGACACCTTCCACTTCCAGTTCCAGTTTTTCTCTTCCGGTATCCAGAAGCACTTTTTTCAGTTTTTTAAAACGTTTCGGATCGTCGGTTGTCGGAAATACTTTGACTTCCCCGTGAATACCATGTGTTGCCGTAATCACTCCGACCTGTAAAAATTCTTCCATGTTTCTCCTCCGGGTAAAATTGAATAAAACAAAAACCTCGTCTGCACGAGGTTTTCAACGCAGCATCCTGCAGCTTTTCAGCTACAGAATGTCCACTACAACTTTCTTGTCTTCCTTTGAGGCTGCAGCCTTTACGACTGCACGAATCGCTTTCGCAATTCTGCCCTGTTTACCGATTACTTTTCCCATATCGGATGGGGCAACTTTCAGTTCAACAACCGTTGTCTTTCCAGACTGCCTTTCCGTAACGGTAACTTCTTCCGGATTTTCTACAAGTGACTTAGCGATTACTTCTACTAATTCTTTCATCCTGCCACCTCTTATTTTTCAATACCGGCGATTTTGAAGAGCTTTCCTACTACCTCTGTCGGCTGTGCACCATTTGCCAGCCATTTCTTTGCCAGCTCCTCATCTACCTTGAATTCACTCGGTTCGATGTTCGGATTGTAGGTACCGATCTCCTCGATGAATCTTCCATCTCTCGGGGAACGAGAATCAGCTACAACGATTCTATAGAAAGGATTTTTCTTTTCTCCCATTCTTCTTAATCTGATCTTTACTGCCATTACTTTCACCTCCTCAGTATTTTTATATCTTTGATATCTATGAAAACCTGCCTTTGGCAGCTTCTCTGCATTCTTTATGTGCTAAAACGGAAGCTTGAACCTGCCGCGTTTTGCACCCTTGCCTCCCATCATACCAGGGAACTGTTTCATCATCTTGCGTGTCTGTTCGAACTGTTTGACCAGTTTGTTGACTTCGCTGATGTCCACACCTGCACCTTTTGCGATACGTTTCTTTCTGGACGGATTTAACAGATCCGGATTGGAACGCTCTTTCGGTGTCATGGAGAGGATGATCGCCTCGATGCGTGCCATCTTGGACTCATCCACCGCAGCCTCGATATCTGCTGCTTTATTGCCAATACCCGGCATCATACTTAAGATACTGGATATGCCTCCCATATTTTTAACCTGAGCCATGCTCTCCAGATAATCATCGAAACCAAACTGTGCTTTTTTCAGTTTCTGTTCCATTTCTCTGGCTTTGTCTTCGTCGATATTGGCCTGTGCTTTCTCGATGAGCGTCATCACATCGCCCATGCCTAAAATCCTGGATGCCATACGCTCCGGATAGAACTGTTCCAGATCGGACAACTTCTCGCCCATACCAACATAGAGGATCGGTTTGCCGCAGGTTGCCTTGATCGACAGTGCCGCACCGCCTCTGGTGTCTCCATCCAGCTTTGTAAGGATGACACCGTCAAGCTCAAGTTTCTGATTGAAGCTGTCTGCCACATTGACTGCATCCTGTCCGGTCATTGCATCCACCACCAGGATCGTCTGATCAACATGAACGGCTTCTTTGATGTTCTGTAACTCCTCCATCATCGCTTCATCGACATGAAGGCGTCCTGCTGTATCGAGGATCACGACATTAAATCCGTGACTCTTTGCATGTTCTACAGCTGCTTTGGCGATATTGACCGGGTTCTGCTTGTCTCCCATGGAGAAAACTTCCACACCCTGTTTCTCACCATTTATCTGAAGCTGCGTGATAGCTGCCGGACGATACACGTCACACGCTACCAGAAGCGGCTTTCTGCCTTTTGATTTAAATTTGCCTGCGAGCTTCGCAGTTGTTGTAGTTTTTCCGGCTCCCTGAAGACCTGCCATCATGATCACAGTAACTTCACTTGCCGGACGCAGTGCGATCTCAGTCGTCTCAGATCCCATCAGGTTTACCAGCTCGTCATTTACGATCTTGATAACCATCTGGCCCGGATTCAGTCCGTTCATCACGTCCTGACCGATTGCACGCTCCTGAACCGCTTTTATAAACTGCTTCACGACTTTAAAGCTGACATCCGCTTCCAGAAGAGCAAGCTTTACTTCTTTCAGTGCTGTCTTGACATCTGCCTCTGTCAGTCTTCCCTTGCCGCGAAGGTTTTTAAATATATTCTGCAGTTTATCCGATAAACTTTCAAATGCCATCGTAACCTCCACCGTCAGTCGGTTTTATAATTCTTTCAGCAGCTCATCCGAAATCTTCCTTACTTCTTCCGGATCATCTGCCGCCATCCTTATGGCTTCCACCTTTTCTTTCAGACTTACAAATCTCTCAACCAGATGCAGTTTTGTCTCGTAATCATCCAGGATATGTCCGCACCGTTTGATCAGATCGTGCACACCCTGTCTGCTGATTCCCTGATTCTCTGCAACTTCACTGCAGGAAATATCGTTGAATACTACATCCTCGTATATTTTCTGTTGATGCTCTGTAAGCAGTTCACCATAAAAATCATACAATAATGTCTGCTCTAAAATCTTTTCCACTGCAATCACCTTGGTTATCATACACGAAAGAAGCCACCGTGTCAAGTATTTTTTCTTGACATGATGGCTTTTTCTTTTTTTATTTCAGATCAAGCTGTTTTCTTCTTTTTTTTCCGAAATTCCATAATCTTATTTACAATAAAAGCAATTGCAATCAAAATGAGTTCCGCAACAGTCTGCCACAGTCTGGATATAATAGAAATAATCACAGCATATTCTTTTGGCATAACAAGACCAAGTCCAAGCAGCATGATACCTTCCCTTACGCCAAGACCGGACGGTGCAAATACAGCAAGAATTCCGATGATACAGGACAGTCCGTAAATTCCGGCCACATAGAGAAACTCTGATGTCGGAACCGGATAGATGGAGCATACCAGCATATAGAATCCGACACCAACGACCAGCCAGTTGCAGATAAACAGCAATACAACTTTGATCATCTGCCCATAGGTGATCGGAATCGAAAGATCTTTTTTCTTAATAAACCGCTCAAGGATCTTCAGGAAAAAGTTGATGATCTTCGGGTTGATGCAGATAAAAAACAGGATCACCAGACCGATCGTCAGCCATTTGTAATCATTGAGCAGGTCGTTCGGAAAAAAGAACAGCGAAACCAAAAACAAAAATGCAGCTCCGAGAAGCGTACAGATATTCTCAAGGAAAAAGCAGACCGTCACTTTCCGGATCGGTGCTCCTCCTTCTTCGTATGCCGGCACGCGGGCAAGCAGCATAAAAACTTTTCCCGGAATGTATTTTCCGAGAATGGAATACAGATATGCTGTGATTGCCTTGAAATACTTGATTGAACAGTGATTTAACTTTGTGATATAGTGCCATAAAGAAGCCAGTGTCACTTTATAAAGGAAATAAAACAGCACCGCTCCCGTAAATACCAGCCAGTTGATCTCAACGTCCAGATTTTTATAGGAATCATAATTTTTATAAAAATAGCGAACCAGAAAAACAGCAACCAGCAGTAAAAATCCGATCTTGGCATATTTCATCCATTTCTTCTTTCCGCCCTTCTGTTCGTTTTCTAGGATTTCCGCGTCTTCTTTTTTTACCTGTGTATTTTCTTCCATAACCGATCATTCTCCTACTATTTCATCTACAATCTCAGAAACATAAACAATGTTTTTCTTGGAACTTTCCATGACTTCTTCATAATGTTCATCCAGCTTGCCGCGGATCGTCTCTTCTTCCTGAATGAATTTCTCAAATTCCTTTTGCAGGGACTCTGCCGTCAGATCGGAAAAATCGATCGCATACTGCCCAAGCTCAAAAAAATCCAGCACTTCCTGATATTTATGGCTCCATCCCACCAGAAGCACCGGCACTTTCTGCTGAAGAGCACCGATCATGGCATGGAATCTGGAAGCAACCAGAAAACGGCATTTCCCGATGTACGCACGGATTTCTTCTGCCGTCATTTCTTTGTGGTACCATCTGACCATCTCTTTGTTTTTCACGCTTTCATAGACCGCATCGCAGACCGGAAGATCGTTGTTTCGCGGTTTGTCGCTGTGTATTCTCGCACCGTTTGCGATGATCAGTACGTTCCATCCATCCTCGTTGAGACGGTCAATAAAATCCGTCATGATCTTCGGATAATCAATCCCGAGCTTATCACATTTTTTCCGAACAACCGAGCTGATCGACAGTCCAACCACTTTATCATTGAAAAAGGCATCCTTCTGTGCTTCTGCTTCAACCTGTTTCAGATAATATGGATCATCTGCCATCGTAAACGCTCCGTCCGCACAGAGTTTTACATTCTTCTCAATGCCGATCCCTTTCAGATTGTCAAGGGTTCCCTTTCCTCTGGCACAGATCAGCCGCATCTTCGGAAGAATCCATTTTGCCAGAAAACGATTCCAGAAAGAGTGAAAGGTTCCCATTGCCTGAGAATATTTCAGAACCGGTGTGCCCATCAGCATCGGCACGGCCGCACACACAAAACCATAAGTATTCATCACAAATCCGCGGCTGTCCACAAAAGAGATCCCCGCTTCATCCAGAACGGCATCCGTCTCATAATATGCCCGCAGAATTTTATTCTTCAAAAGCAGACTCTTTACCGGAGGCAGAAAATGAAATACTTTATAGAGAACTGCCAGCGGAAACGCGATAAACAAAAGCTGTTCCGGTTTACAGGAAACGATCCGGATAAAATCCCACGGGATCTGTTCTTTATCTTCTTCCGGATAAACAGACATCAGATTGATTTTCAAACGTGTTCCATATTTTTCATAAAGCTGACGGATGGAGCTTTGCAGCATCGCTGCCGCTCCTTTGTTTCCGCTGTAACTGGCTGCCGTAATGGCGATCACCACTTCTTTCATACTTTCCTCCCGTCTGTCATCCTGTATAAGCACTCAGAGAAACACCTCTCTTCTCCAGTGCATCTTTCAGTTCGCTTCCTTTGACATAGACAAAGTCTTCTTTTTTGTTGTAATCTTCGCTGTCGATCAGATAGTACTCACCGTTCTGAAACTGTTTTTCATCCGGTAGATGTTTTGAAATCACAAACACGTTGTCTGTTTCGTCAAAACCCTGATAATTTTTGCTGATCAGATGATAATCCATCAGACGCACCTGATACGATTTGATCGGTGCCGCTGTTTTTTCTGTCCATACATAAGAATATTCTTTATAGATATCTCCGAAGGACAGAATCAGATTTGAGGCGGAAGAAATTCTCGCTTCTCTTGTATTGCTTTCGGAAATCGTAATGTTTGTTACATTGTAGCCAAAGAGCAGTACCGAGACAAGCAAGGTCAGGGCACATGCCTGGTATCCTTTCTTTTTCTGACACAGAAACAGGATCAATAAAAACAGGATCAGTGCCACAACGCCAAACAGGATTACCCCGCTTGATACATGATCTCCTTTGAATGTCACGCTTTTTGCATTGGTCTTAACAAAGGTAACTAACATTCCCATATATTTCCGCACAAAACTCTGGTTGTTCAGATATGGGGCAGTGATTCTGGCAAACAGTACCAGGGTAACACCGCATCCTGCCACAGAAAGCAGTTTTGCCTTAATGCCAAACAGATCTCTTTTCCAGACCAGAACATAAAGTGCCACCATGCAGAGAACACCGAATGCACAGCAGACATAGCGGTCGTATACGATTCGGTCCACGCGGATTCCGTAAGAACTGTAAAAGTTCTTTTTGACGCTCTTCAGGAAGAATACCGTTCCGAGAACAAAGCTTCCTGCATAAGATAAGAATCCAAACAGTGCCAGTGTGCCTTCTTCCGATGTGACCTTTTTCGAACGGCGAAACATCAGAAATACGATGATCACGCAGGCGATCAGACCCACGCATACCAGTCCAAGAGTCGAGCTGAAAGAATTATACAGCCATCCGACCGCCATTCGAATATAAGATTTGATACCTTTTATTTTTGTCAGCAGTTCCAGAGATTCTTTCGGGATTCCGGTCGCATGTGCCGCTCTGCTTCCCCATATGGTTCGTTTAAAATATCGCACCAGAATCTTGTCGATCACAAGAAAGACTGCCATGCTGCCAAAAAAGCTGATGTACGGAAGTCTTCTCTCTTTTTCCTTTGTAAAAAACGGGATCAGCAATACCGTCATCGCCGTCGCGATCACCATAACGATTCCTCTGCTGTGGCATGCATAGGCATAAACTGCACAGAAACTCAGCAGTATCGTATAGATCTGCCGCTCTTTTCTGGTTTTTGCATACATTGCATTTAAAATAAGAAGTGCACAAACCCAGTTGAGCACGATCAGCATCATGTCTCCGCGAAGATAGATCCCCTGGAACATCACGCTGCTGATGATCGTAGAACCGGCTGCCAGAAGAGCCGCTTCCTTTTCTTTTTCAATCTTTAAGTAACGTCTGCTGATATAATAAGCCATCACCGGTGTCGTTGCCATAAACAAAGCATTCACAAAAGATGCGGCTTTGTAAACCATGATTGGATCTTTAAAGATCAGAAACGGCAGAAGCCACACAAACGCCATTCCATAACGATAATAAAATCCACCATTGCTTATAATCCCTGTTCCCCAGTTTCTTCCGGTCAAAAGGGCTGTGTTAGTCAGAGTACCAAGTTCATCCACAACGGTGTTCGTACTCAGACATAATGCCGGCACTCCCATAAGCACCAGCATTACCGCAAACAGTGAGATCATACAAATCCTGTCCTGTTTCGTCATTGTCATTTTATTTTTCCTCTTTCTCTCTGTCATAATCCAGTTTACGTGCATGATACTGTACATCTTCCAAAATCTTGCGGTTTGCCGCAATGATGTCTGCCAGCAGTCCGATCACGCCGGTCTGGAAGCCCATCAGCATCAGGATACTTGCAAGGATCAGGGACTGCACATGACCGTTTCCGGATCCTGCCGCATAATAGAACAGAAATCGTACACCAAGCAGTGCCCCGCAAAGAAAGAGCACACTGCCGATCCCGAGGAAGAACCGCAGCGGTTTGTACATCATAAAGGAACGGACGATTGTCACCATGGAACGCTTCACATAACCAAACATACTGGAAAACAGTCTGGATTTACGAAGCTCCGGATTAGTCCGGATCGGCACCGACTCCATTGCCATTCTGGTGCGTCCTGCCTGGATGATCGTCTCCAGTGTGTAGGTATATTCATTTGTTACATTCAGACGCATCGCTGCGTCACGGCTATAAGCACGGAAACCGCTCGGTGCGTCAGGAATATCGGATTTGGATGCCACACGCACGGTCCAGCTTCCGAAATGCTGAAGCTTTTTCTTGAGCGGTGAAAAATGCTCAGTATCATCGATCGGGCGTTCACCGATCACAATATCTGCCTTTTCCTCCAGAATCGGACGCACCAGTTTTTCGATGTCATCTCCGCAGTACTGATCATCGGCATCAGTATTGACAATGATATCCGCACCGTTTCGCAGGCAGGCATCCAGCCCTGCCATGAACCCCTTTGCCAGTCCGCGGTTCGTCCGGAAATTGACTACATAGTTCACGCCCCAGTTTTTTGCAACCTTGACGGTATCGTCACGGCTTCCGTCGTTGATGATCAGATACTCGATCTCATCGATCCCGTCGATATGTTTTGGCAGATGATTCAGTGCAATTTCCAGCGTCTGTGCCTCGTTATAACATGGCACCTGTATAATTAATTTCATTATTTATCTCTCCTCATTTTTCCTTAGTCTCTGAAATACAGATCTCTTGTATAGACTTTGTCCATGACATCCGCAATCTCATCACTGCAGCGGTTGGCAAGGATCACATCGCTTACTTCTTTAAACTCCTTAAGATCACGGATCACTCGGGAGTTAAAGAACGTTTCTTCTTTCATTGCCGGCTCATATACAACCACTTCGATCCCCTTCGCCTTGATCCGCTTCATAACCCCCTGGATCGAGCTCTGGCGGAAGTTGTCTGAATTGGTTTTCATCGTCAGGCGGTATACTCCTACAATCTTTGGATTTTTTTCAATAATGCGCTCTGCAATAAAATCTTTTCTGGTACGGTTTGCTTCTACGATCGCTGCCACAATATTGTTTGGGACATCATGATAGTTTGCAAGCAGCTGTTTGGTGTCCTTTGGAAGACAATATCCGCCATATCCAAAAGACGGATTATTATAATGCGTGCCGATACGAGGATCCAGTCCTACTCCTTCAATGATCTGTTTACTGTCAAGCCCTCTTACCTCTGCATAAGTATCCAGTTCATTGAAAAATGCAACACGCATGGCAAGGTAGGTGTTTGCAAACAATTTGACTGCCTCAGCTTCCGTAAGATCGGTAAAGAGTGTCGGGATCTCCTGCTTGATCGCCCCTTCCCGAAGAAGTGCGGCAAATGCATGTGCCTTGTCACGCTGATTCTCCGGCGATCCGACAATAATACGGGAAGGATACAGATTATCATACAGTGCATGTCCTTCTCTTAAAAATTCCGGTGAGAACAGAATATGGTCTGTATGGTATTTTTCACGGATTCCTTTTGTATAGCCGACCGGAACCGTTGATTTAATCACCATCACGGTATCCGGATTCACCTTCTGTATCAGTTCGATCACCGTTTCGATCGAAGATGTGTCGAAATAATTTTTCTTCGGATCGTAGTTCGTCGGGGTTGCAATGATAACAAAATCAGCATCCTTATAAGCTTTTTCTGCATCTGTCGTTGCTGTCAGGTGCAGATCCTCTCTTGCCAGAAATTCTTCGATTTCTCTGTCTACGATCGGTGACTTCCCTTTATTGATCAGATCAATCTTGCTTTGCAGGATATCGACTGCCCACACATCATTGTGCTGGGAGAGCAGCAGGGCATTGGAAAGCCCTACATATCCCGTTCCCGCTACTGCTATTTTCATATTACTCCCCTCCTTTTAAAGATTCGGGCGAATCACTTTCGGATTATAGCCATGCTCTTTGAGGGCATTGACGATGCGCTCTTTGTGATCCGTTCCAAATGCTTCCAGTGTGATCTTCAGCTCTACGGCTGCATTGCGGTTCGTGCTTACAAACTGATTGTGATCCAGTTTGATGACATTTCCCTGTTCATTTGCAATAACGGTTGCCACACGAACCAGCTCTCCTGCTTTGTCCGGAAGCAGAACAGATACGGTAAAGATACGGTCTCTCTGGATCAGGCCTAACTGTACAACAGAAGACATC
>NZ_JBKVNQ010000064.1:0-14595 GCF_046967715.1 Hominisplanchenecus sp. | reverse complement strand
CTATTTCTTATCAGAAAGATTTACTTTCCATAGACACAAGAATTTTTACACCCTCCAGTCGTAGAAGACTCCTTTTTCTATCTGAAATCCTTTTCGTAGAGGATCACACGATCATCCGCATCGTATCTCTTCTTGGAGAGAACCATGCTCAGTTTCCGGAATCCGATCTTTTCAGACTGGCGGATGGCCTCATCCACAATCTCTTTGACGTCGATCACAGTAACCGGTCTGCCCGCTTCCTGCAGCTCACTGATTCTATCATAGAGCGTCGGGATTGCTTCTTCGTCGATCGTGTAATCTTCCTCGTAAGCATAAGTACGTCCAAATTCGACAAGTTCATCATTGGTAAATACCGGAATAACAATCTCGCTTGTAAACTTCTCTGCGAAATCCGGATGCTTCTCAAACAGCTCTTTCAGATATTTCTTCTCATCTTCCAGAACCACAAGAAGTGCATCTGTACGGAACTCCATCGCTTTGGAAAGCTGTTCCACAACGGCATCATCCAGATCACCGGCTTCCTCAATGATCAGCGTACCACCTGCAATCTTGGCAACCGTAGACGGGATATCCTTTTTATTGAAATCCTCTGCATAAATCTTTGCAATCTTTACAGATTCCTCGCCTTTTTCTTCACTGATCGTCTTTGCAAAACGAATACCGAGCGTAGACTTTCCACTGCCTTCTGCACCAAGAATGATCAGATTGCCAACTCTGGACGTCTGATCTGTAGATTTCATCTTCTTCATTACCATATATAATGCCGAAGCAATCTGCTGACTCAGCCCTGCCACCGTTGCAAAATAAGAGAAATTATACTTCTGTTCTTCCGTCAGATCCGTCGGAGCTGCATCCTCTTCCTTTACAGATGCTGCTTCTTTTTTTTCTTCCTTTTCTTTTTCGGCCTGCTTTTCCTTCTCTTGCTTTTCGAGCTCCGCCGCCTGTTTCTCAAGCTCCGCTTCAATCTCTTTTGCAATATCCCTTGTATTTCCAAGAGCCGCCTTTTTCGCACTTGCGCCTTCGGCTGCGTCCTCTTTCACTTCTGTTTCCGGCTCAGCCTGAGATACTTCCGCAACTTCCTCAATCGGCTGCACTTCTACTTCCTGTTCAGCCTCAACTACTTCTTCAACCTCTGGTGTCTCTTCTGGCTCTGCTACTTCTTCAATTACTTTCTCAATCGGTGCTGCCTCTTCTGGTTCAGCCTCAGCCACTTCTTCAACCTGTGGTTCAACTTCTGGTGCAACCTCAACTATTTTCTCAGCCAGTTCAACCTCTGTTTCCGGCTCAACTTCAGCGACTTCCTCCACATGTGATTCTGCTGCTTTCACTGGCTGTGGTTCTGCTTCAACCTTTTTGCCCAGAACTGCTGCGATTGCCGCTTCTTTCTGTGCAAGGCTCATGGACAGCAGAATATCATCAATATTGTTTCTCTTGATCTCTTCTGCCGGAACTTCTTCAGCTGCTTCTTCTGCCTCGGCAGTCACATCATTCATCGGTTCGATAATGTCACTCTCATCCGGTTTTCTCTGAATACCGGAGAGAATATCCCGCATACTCTTTGCAAGTTCTGCCTGAAGGTCTTCTGTATTAAATTCATGTTTTTTATCCGCTTTTGCCGGTGCATCCTGACCGGCTGCATCTGCCTTTTCTTTTGATACGTTTTCCGCTTCGGAATCTGCGTCATCCACAATTTTCTCATCGACCTCTGCATCATCCGCTGCCTTCTCTGCGGCATTCTCATTATCGACAGTCTTTTCCGGGGTCGTTACCGGCAATTCCTTATGGAAATCCTGTTCTTCCTGATCGGTTTTTTCCTGATTTTCAGAAAATGCTGCAAAGATTCCGTAATCATCATTTTCTTCTTTTTCAGCTGTATGTTCTGCGACGCTCTGTGCGATCTCTTTTTCCGTTACAGAAATCACATCATCCGTGATCACTTCTTTGCTGGATTCTGGCATATTTTCCAGAATAGCTTTTTCCAGATCCGGTGCAACATTTTCTACCATTTCCGCTTTTGGCATGGTAGCTTCGTTGCGGTTATCATAAATCGCCTGCTGTACCGGTGTCAGTGCTTTGATCCTCTGTTTCAGTTCGAGTGCACGGATAACATATTTGCCCTGTCTGAACCACACAACCAGATCATCGCAAGCATCAACACATTTCTCCTTCTGTCCGGCACGATAATAAAGTTTTGCAAGCTCATAGGCATATTTTTCCGTGTATTCTTTCTGATTATATTCTTCCAGAATCTCAATCTGATCCTCGATCGCCGCACCTCTGCCTCGATAGATCATATATTTCAAAAGATAACGTGAATTGTCATGCGGTGCTGCTTCAACAAATTCACTGTAAAATTCCGCTGCATCATCAAACTCCCGCAGTTTTACGGAAATCTCCGTTAAATGGAACAAAATGCTTCTCACTGCCTGAGATTTGCGGTATGCACGAAGCAAAAGTGCCTTACTGTCCTGCAATCTTCCGACTTCTTCATAAATTTCGCTGATCATACAAAGCGTTCTGACATTTCTTACTCTCCGCCAGTCAATCGTATCAATAATATCTGCCGCATCTTCATAATATCCCTGATCAGCCAGCTTTGTTATTTCTTCTAACTTAAGGTTGTATTCGTATTTATCCACTGTTTCACCTCGTATATGTTCCTGCCTGTTATTATCCTATTTTATTCTACTATTACTCTTCATGTTTTTAAAGTATACTACACCAAAAATACATTGTCAAACCGAGGGTTTTCGCAATTTTTCCGTCTGACCGGTTCTTTTTCCCCGGAAATATCCAAAAAGGAAGCCGCTGTTTTTTTGCGGCTCCCCGATACTCTTATTTGGTCTTACCGATTTTAACTTTTGACCAGGCAGAATAGTATTTCTTTCTGTTTTTCTTTTTCCAGGTTCTGATCCGGATATAATATTTCTTTCTGGATTTTAACTTGGATACCGTAGTACTGTTCTTTTTCATACCACTGATATTTTTTGTCTTTTTTGATTTGAATTTTCTGCTTGTTGATACCTGAATCTGATATCCTGACACCTGCTTTTTCTGTTTTTTCCAGGAAATACTCAGTACCTTCTTCTTTTTGATGACTTTGGTGATCTTCGTCGCTTTCGGAACAATTTTGAAAGAAAGTGTTTTGCTGCCACAGTATTTATTTTTCATTTTTACATTTACATGGTACTGACCAACCTTCTTTCTTCCTGCCTGATACGATACCGTATAATGATCGGAAGATACTCTGTTGCCATCACCATCAAGTACAATAACGCCTGGATTTTTTGTCTTTCCATCGTATACATATTTCGTCTTTGAAAGTTTTACCACTTTTGGTGTCCGCTTTTTCACAAACTTCGCAGTAATGCTTTCATCAGACAGTATCTGTATCCTGTAATCCTCTTCTTTTGAAAGCAGTATTCCTTTTCTGTACCATCCTTCGAAAACATATTCTTCCTCCGGAATTGCCTGAAGTTTCGCAAACTGCCCATACTGGTAAATACCTCCGCCAATCACAGCTCCGGCTTTTTCATCAGATACAAGTGCTTCCACCGTAAAATATGCATTTCTTGCATCGTCGCCGGACAAATCCGAATCCGAATTTATTGTGTTTCCATCTGCATCATAAAGTCTGTAGTCCGCATCGGAACCTTCCGGAGTATCCTTCTCCAGCTCCGCTTTATCGTATGCCGGGAGAACGCCTTCCACCACTTCTCCTTTTTGCATCTCAATATTGAAATAATTGATGTTTCGCGTATACTCACCGGCCAGAGCACTGTATTCATTGATGCTGTAATTGACGCTGTCTTTTTCACGTGCAGTCATTTCCACATAAAAAGTTTCATCCACCGGAAGGACAACATATTTCTGCCCATTGTTATCCACCCCTGCAATATAACTTCCTGTTTCATCCGACTGCTCATTGATGATCGATGCAATCTTATTTTGTTCTGCATCAAAAACCTTAACATCAACCTCACAGTTGATTCGAATGATCCGGAATCCGCCATTGTTCAGGCGATTTGCAGTTGTTCCGACATAATTGCTGTCCATCGATGCCAGCCATGCATAACACAGTTCCGGATAATGAGCTGCCCCGAGTCCTTCTCCATTTAAAACAGCCGTTGTAAAATAATTCGGATGATTGCTGACAAGTGCAAGCATCAGATCACTCAGTTTCACACCCGCATAATCAATGACAAGCTCATTATAATCTGTGATTCCTGCATCCTGAAGTGCTTTCCTGAGCCATCCCGATACGATTTTCAATGCCTTTTCTTCCGTTCCCCATGGATTGATCCCGGTATTCCAGATATATGCACCCACAAATTTATACCATTCACTCTTTACCTGCGATACGATCGAATCCGTCAGACGTCCTGACTGTTCATCGGTACAACCAAAAACTACGGAACAAATCTCCCGAATCTCATTCTGATAACGATCAACATAATTTTCTCTGTTTACGATAAATTTTTTAGATAAGATTGTAACATAATCTGACAGAAATACGCCCTGAGAATAATTATGTTTCGTATCATTGACGATCAGCCCATCTTTTAAGAACCCAACCGCATTCCAGGTCAGATTGTCCACAGAGATTTTTTTCATTTGAAAATCATCTACAACATACTTCTCTGTTGTTGGCATCGCCTGGTAGATCGCCAGCATTTTCTTTTTCAGATCTGCATAATCTTCCGGTTCTGACTCCGCAGACGGCAAATATCGATCAATACCATATCTGCCAAATCCCATGGCTGCCGGTGCTACATAAGGCACAGGATCACTCTGATTAATAATATTAAATATATTATCATACTTTGAATCCCCATTTACCTCTTCGCTCAATGCACCTGCCGGCGTTTCAAAACAATAACCATAAACATCTTTTCTCTGATACGAGATATCGTTTCCCAAAGCGATTACCTTATCAAGTTCACCGCTCACCAGATTCGCTGTTGCCGCTGCACGGCTGTATCCCGTGACCCATATTTTAACCTGTCCGGAAATTCCCTGCTTGGAAATATATTGTTTCAAATAAGAAAGAACATTATTTTTCGCAGTATTAAATCCCTGATGCTGTCCGGATGTACCAATCGTAAAATTGCTTGCCCACTCCTGCTCATAACCGCCGCCTCTGACAGCAACTGCAATCAGTGTATATTCCTCATCTTTTACTTTCACAGGTTTATTTCCGATGATAACGCCAATCGAATCCGTCGTCGGTTTCTTCGTAAACCAGTCATTTACTGCTATATTTTCATCTGCGAATCCCATTTCTTTCAACAACGCTCTGGCATTGCTGCTTTTATTGGTGTAATCCGTCAGACCGCCATCACTGCTTCCAAATGCCGACATTGCAAAACTGAGCGACATCGTTGCCAGACTCGGATTATAATTATAGGCACTCTTTGCAAAATAATTGTCCGAATAATAACATTTGGCTGTACTGTCTCCACTGTAGGTAAACGTTATCTCCTTTACCGAAGACAGAATATCATCTGCGACCTCTCCAAACGTAAATTCCAGATCATCCACCGAATACACCGGATAAAAATAATCCTCGGATGTTGCGATATCAGACGCAGTCATTTTGAAAAATTCTGCAATATTCTTTCCTTCTTGCGGCATATTTGCCATCGTCTTGAACAGACCGATAGAATACAGGTTAATTCCCTGATCTTTTAACAGATCTGCTTCTTCCAGTGTATGATTTGCATATGCATACAGGTGAACATTTGTATCATTTCTGTGCCATGCATTTCCCACAACATTTCCATCGTAATAACCATCATAATTATAATCTCCTTCGTTGGTCATTCCGGTAGAAAAAAGCACAACATTTTTAATCACATTTTCACTATCTGCATGATTTAACATAGAATTTGCCAGTTCCAGACCACTTGATATATCTCTGGTCGTGCTGGAAGCGGAAAGATTATTAATCTTATTGATCAGCGAGCTGTATTCTTTTGAAAAACCAGATACAGTAGTTGCATAATCTTTATAAGAAATGACCGCCACATAATTATCTCCGCCTGTTGCACTGATATCCCGGATAAATTTCCCGGCAGCACTCTTGACATCAGATAATGCCGTATCTGCCGTGTAAATCGTCTCATTATTATATGTAAATTCTGCTGTGTCCGAGGTATCCAGCACCAATACCGTATACCGCTTCACATTTGCTGCCGCCTGGATTTCCAGGATGCCAAATGGCAGATCCACACCGGTGATCACTAAAATAACAGCCAGCCAAAGGCTGATGATCCTTTTCATTTTTCTCATATTCCCAAACTCCTTTACTGCCTCTGCTGCAATACTCTGTGTCCATCCTGATCGGTTTCCATTTTGCAGTCCCCCGGCACACAAAATGCCGGCCGCACTCCATTTTTATCATATGCATTGGAAAAGCCGATCTTGTTATTCGCCCCAATAACATAAACGCAGGAAGTATAATATGTGTTCGGCGTTCGCAGCCACCAGCTGCTTTTTTGATTTTCTTTCAAAACAATACGCTGTTCTTCCTTCTCAAAAAATCTAAGAAACGTTCCTTCCGATGCTGCATTTATATTCTGATCTTCCATCACCTCACTGTATGCCAGCAAAAAAATCTTTCTCTTTATACTTTTTGTCCCTGTTCCCGAAACTCCCAATGATTTCTCATCCGTTATCTTAATCTCAGATTCCAAAACAGGCATCCCATCCGGAAGCTGTCTGATATATTCATGGTTTAAATAATCATCCATAAAACTGTTTTCATAATACGCTTCATAAGAATTTATCTGCATATTCATTTTCAGTACTTCTTTCCTCAACAGTAGTGTCTCGCCATTATAATCAGAAGTCAATACCAGAAATGGAACCAGTTCATGCCCTTCCCGGATATATACCAGATGATCACCCTTTTTATTTTTATCATATGCCAGATCCGATACTACACGGCACTCTTTCGTATGAAATCGAAACCATATACCTGTACACATCAAAAAGATTACGCTTATCAGAATCATTATTTTTTTCATGCTGCACCTTTTTATATTTTTTGGAATTGTTTTCGTAACAGAATTGTTTTTAAGAACAAAAAAGGAAACCGTTACTTCCACTACTTTCCGTAACGGTTTCCCTTATTTTCAATATTTAATTGTATTTTTATTTAGAATGTAATCGGAGGATTCTATTCAAAGTTTCCTGCTATTTATGTTAAATATTATAGTCGATATATAATATTTGCTTTTTATTTAACCCAAAGTTTCAAATATCTTTTTCCGAATATCTATTTTCTATACGTTCTTCTATATATTTCTTCTTCAAATGTGGTTCTATTCCTTTCGACTGTATGAAAGTAACCGACTGTTCTGTAAAAACCATATCTGAGAATGATATATAAAATACTTATATTTTTTAGATTATATTTCTTTACACATAATCTAAAAACCTTTGAATAATGTGGTAATCCTTCAATATAGTGGCTGTTTCGTTACTCTTTAACCATATCTTTCAGATTTTCCCATCTCCGATTATCTGTTATAAATTCGATCTCTTCTGAAATTATATCGTTAAAGGTTGTTTTCGCAGGAAACACCAGCCATACCACGTCTATACTGAACAGTTGTTATTTCTGACCCATCCATTGGACTTGACCTCTACTTTCTGTTCTTACGTGTTATTCAGTTCCTTTTACAACCTTGCCTCTGACTTTTTTCTATTCTACCAGGATTTCTCGTCTCCTGACAGGTAGTTTTTTGTTTGTCTTTGGCTTTCTTTGTTGTTGTCATTATAGTAGCACGCTTCTTCTCATTTGTCAATACTATTTTTATATTTTTATTTAATTATTTTATTTTCTAAATATTCAGACATTTATTCTTTGAAAATTGTATGAATTTTATATAATTTTCAAATAATTCATGCGTGCGTTCAACTTAAATCACTGTTCTTCCTTCAGCTTTCGAATGATCTCCTCCAGTTCTTCGATGACCTGTTCCATGTCCTCACTTTCTTTCGCCAGAGCCACCAATATTTGTTTCACAGAGCTCTTCCCTTCACTTTTCTGAATCATCAGTTTTGCGATGTATTCTTCCCTTGTCAGTGCCGGCATCAGTTTTCTGGCATACTGCCGTCCGAACTGCTCCATTCCACACTCTTTCAGATATCCATTTTGAACAAGCGAACGAATGATATTATGTACCAGCCCATTTGTCCAGGTTGCTTTCACCTGCATTTTTACAATATCTACACTGGTCAGTGCCTCCTTGCTGTCCCAGAAAATATCCATCATCTGTTCTTCACTTTTTGTCAGTTCCTTCATTTTCTGCTCCTTCCATTTTTGCCGTCTTTCATCCAAACTATCTTATTTTCTTCATAATGTATAATTTTAAACGAATCAAATATCTCCGTCAAACTCACTATAAGCCTTCTGTGTATTTTCCATAAAACAGGCTGCCACCTCTTCGGTCGCAGCCCATTTATTTTGCAAAATTTTTATGATGCTTTTATTGCCTTGCTGAAAGCTCCATAGATTAATTCTCCATCTTTTTTATACCATGCACGAACCTTATAATATTTATCTTTCGATATTTTCAGTTCCACGCTGGTTTTCTTTTTCTGCTGCCAGATGGTGGTATATTTTCCTTTCTGAGAATCTGCCTGGGCAACCTCATATCCCGCTGCACCTGCTACCGGATCCCAGCTGAAAACAGCTTTCTTTTTTCCTTTTTTCTGAACAATAAAATTCACCGGTTTTCCTGGTCGTACTGTTACTTTCAGTTTGACTTTCTTTTTGCTTCCGTCCGTTGTCTTTACCGTGATAACAGCAGATCCCGCCTTCTTTGCTGTAACAAATCCCTCATCACTTACTGCTGCAATTTCCGGTTTGTTGCTGCTGTATGCCAGCTCCTGTTTAGAGGCATAGAAAGGAACCATTTCTGCCTCAACCCGATAGGAACTGTCTGGCTTTAAGGTAACTGCATTTTTCTTCAGCAGAAGTTTCTGTGCAACATAATTCTGCTGTGTTCTCTTAGTCCCTGTAATCTCAACAGCTACCTTATTCTTTTTCGCATACTTCTGAGCTACTGTATTTTTCTGACAGTAAATTTTTTTTACATCCGTCAGGGTAATATATTTTCCGATTTTTTTGACACTCGCCGGAATATAAATTTCAAGTTTTTCACATCCCACAAATGCATTAGACTCGATTTTCTGCACACCATTTGGAATGACAATTTTTCGCAGATTTTTGCAATTATAGAAACATCCAAACTCTATCTTGTCCAGATCATTCGGTAAGCGAACACTCTGCAAGTTCGTACACTCTTCAAATGCTTTATCTCCTATTTTTTCTACACTGTCCGGAATATAGATACTTTTTACATTTGTGCACTCGCTAAAAGCCGAACCGGTAATAATTTTTACCGAATCCGGAATATAAATTTTATCAAAAAGATATCCTATTTTTGCATCCATATAATAAGGATCCGTAAAATATCCACCAATCCTCGTAACCGGTTTCCCGAGAACACTTTTTTCTATGGTGAGCGTCATATGTTTTTTCAAAGTACTGTTCAGATCAATACATTCTGCAAGAACACTGTCTGTCTCTGGCATATACCGATAGACTACATGATTTACCGCCACTGCATTTTCAAAATACGCATAACCCGAGCTATAAATTTTTCCTTCAAACGGATTTGCTTCATTATCCGCCGCATTTGTAACCATTACCGGAAGTATACAAAACAAAGCAAACAACATTATGCCCTTTAACATGATATTTTTAAACTGTCTGAACATAAAAGTTCCCCCTTTAAAATTTTAAATTTGATATCCTTTCCACTGCATCAGTTCGTCATACGTCTTTCCATGCTGGATCTTCCCATCTGTTTTTTGTTTTATTCCACCTCCTTTTCTGCTTCTTTCCATTCCATACCCGATACTTCCATACAATAACATCTGTGCTTTTCTCTTGAATGTTCTTTGCATAATATTGATCCAGCTCTCTATCGCTTATTGCTGCACTATAGCTCCCTGTCTGTATACTGAGAGCCAGCACTACAATCAACAATATACTTTCCACCTTATTTCTCTTCATTTTCTTTCACCTCAAATCCACTCATTTTCATTTCTTCTGCATCTTCCTTCGATATCTCATCTTTATCGTTTTTATATATCATATAATATTTATCTCCCTCTTTTTGAACATAGGTATTATCCGGAGTAAGTTCTTCCATACCTTCTTCTGTTATAATCTCATCTTCCGGCGGATCATAAGCTGGCTGTATAACCACCGTATATGAAAGAACAATCATAAGGAAAAAATATACCATATATTTTCTCTTTTGATTTCGTCCTGTTTTTTTATCCTGATTTTTGCAGATAATCTCAAATCGTTCTTTTAACTCTTCTCCATTTTTATCTGCCAGATGGACTCCGTATAAAACACCGCTGCCTCTTTTTTTCTGTGCATTTTTCAAGGTCTTAACTATCGTTCCAAGATAGCTCAACTGCTCTTTCTGACTGAGGTTTTCGGTCACAGTAAGATCACACCGGATTTCCAGATTTTTTTCCAGTGTATCCTGCATTTTGTAAACCAGTGGATTCCACCAGCAAAGACAACGACAGAGCTGCGTCAGCCATTTTATGTACAGATCTCCATTTGTGAAATGTGTACATTCATGGAGCAAAGCATAATATAATTCTTCTTCCGAATAATCGTAGTCCGGAAGATAAATATTCCACCGGAATACACCTTCCGCACAAGGAATAGTAATCCCCGGATTCTGATATACCGCTATTTTCTTTTTAATCTTTTTTTCCTGTGTGATTCTGCTAAGAACTGATTGGTACTGCTCATTTGCCTCTGTGGAATACTTTTGAAAAATGCGACGCATTTCCTGGTATTTCACAAAATAACGCAACATGAAAACCCCTGCAATAATCAGCCAGATTGCTACCAGAGCATCTGCTATTGTAAACTGCCTTCCCCATAAATTGTAATTTTGAATACTTAAAGCATAATTAACTGTAGGAAATACCCCTTTCCACACTTGAATCCCTATAGATGGTCGAAAATCAATGGGAAATATCATCCTGACAACCCCAAGTAAATAAAACATCAATGTCAGATGAATCCCTTTTCGCGTCGTGTAAATTTTCTTTTTTCCTATCCAGAAAACAATTCCAATAAAAATACTGTTCCATAAAATCGCCATACAAAGCGAACCAAGATTAAACGTCATATCTTTTCCTGTTCTTTTTTGTCATTTTATTTGTAATTTTTATGATGCAGGGTTAAAAGATATAAATCCGCAGGTATCATAATTTCATGCTTTTGATTTTAGCATTATTTTTTATATATTTATTATTAATTTTTTTTATTTATATTAACAATAGTATAAATGATTCCGATATTTCTGTCAAGTGCAAAAGACTGCAACCTTTTGCGATTGCAGCCTTTCAATAAAATATCTATTTTTCAGAATCTTAATCTCAGAACCACATATGTCCCAGGTGGTATACAGCCTCTGAATAATCACTGTAATACTTCTTTCCTTTTGCTGTTCTATACCAGGCACGGATTTTGTAATATTTCTTTGTTGATGCCTTGAATGTGATTTTTGTTTTGCCGGTCACTTTTTTGATAACTTTGTAGGTTCCGTTTTTCGTATCGGAACAGCTGAGCTCATACCCTTCTTCGCCTCCGGATTTATTCCAGGTAAATACTGTTGTATTTTTATTTGGAACGCTGTCTGCCAAAAGATACGGAGCCCGAGGCTGGACAACGACTTTCAGTTTTACTTTCTTTTTGCTTCCGCTCTTTAACTGAACGGTGATCGTTGCTTTTCCGTTTTTCTTTGCCGTCATCATACCCTTTGCATTTACAGATACCACTTTGGAATTGCTGCTGCTGAATTTTACATTACGTTTGGCAGCATAAACCGGCGTTACCTGATAAAGCACTCTCTTCTTTGCACCGATCGGCATACTGATCCGCTTTGTGCTCAGTGACAGGTCTGTCGCTTTGTAAGAAGTTTTCACCGGATCTACGATTGTGTATGGAAGATGATTTTTCTTCGCATACTTATGTGCGGCAGAATTGTTGGCACAATAGATCATTTTTACCTGTCCGTACTGATCCGTTTTCTTAAATGCATTTTTACCGATCTTCTTTACACTTGCCGGGATATAAATTTCAAGTTTCGGACATCCGGAAAACGCTTCTGCACCAATCTCGGTAACTCCTTCCGGAATGTATACGGTTCTCAGATCCGAACTGTTTCCCAAAAAATATTTTCCGATTTTCTTTGTTGAAGACGGAAGCTCCATCTTTCGGAGTTTCCAAATATCATTGATCCCTCTCACATTTGTAGTTCCTTCCGGAATAATAATCTGCTCAAAATCACTTTCGAATATTCCTCCCGGTGTGACAGTCAGGAACTTTGGTAATGTGATAGAACCAAAACTTGCACCACTGATCTCAATATCTTTTACAGAATCCGGGAGTACTAAATTGAGCCGTGTAAGATAGCTCGGTCCGTCCTCTTCTCCATCAATGTAAATTCCTGTGACCGGTTTGCCTCTTACTTCCGAACGAGGCTTAAAAGTAATGCCTTCCGGAAATTCTTCGTCATTATCATCAAATGCTACGATCCGGTAACTGTCTTTCTCCGGAAGATACTGATATACCACACGGTCTACCACGATCGCTCTTTCATAGCGATTGGCTACATAGTCCTCTCCATCATCGTGATGGATGTAGACATCCTTTTCCGTTGGCTGTGCAATCTCCTCTGCCCGGACATTCTGATGGAGACAGAATACGAGAGCCAGCATTGCAACCGACGTGAACAATTTCAAAAATTTCTTCTTCATAAAACCACCCTTTCCCTGTTCAGAATCGCATATCAGGCACCACTTACGTTCATGCAGCCTGAGGTATTTGTAATTTCTTTATACTCCACAATTTATCAAAAAACAATACCTCTGATTTCACTTTTACATTATATTTACATTTTGAAAATATAATGTAAAAACAATGGATTAGAGATAAGTAGAAAACATTGCGTCTGAAAAACAATTCCCGCTTAAACAACCTCTGGCAGGTCAGGAGCTTTTGACAGCATCTTAACAAAACACTCGGTATTTCAATTCTTTACGCCTGCCATGAAACCACCGACAACTTTTTATTTATTTCTCAAACCCTTCTGTGCAATGCCTCTCCAGGCATTCTTCTATCTTCTCCTGTTTCAGCCCTGCCCCGATCATAATCAGCACTTCCTGTCCTTCTTTTACCGGCTGGATGCTGATATTTTTGCGTGTCGCATTAAATTCTTTCCAGGACTCTGCTTTTGTGATTCTTGGTTTATCTACTTTTTCCATTTTATCTTCCATTTTATTTTCCATCATTACTTCTTCTTTGTAGTTGGTATTTAAGAATCCTTTGATTCTGAAAATATGCCCGCAGTCCGGATTTTGAAAAAGCTCTTCCGCCGCTTTTTTCATATTTTCCACGCTGATTTTTTTATTCAAAAAGTACAGGGATTCAAAAACGGAATCCTGCTCAAAATCCAGCTTCTGATAATTTTCCGGTGTATAGCCGGCTGACATCAGATCCTGGAAATCTGCTTTTGTCAGCGTATCCCAATTTTTACACAGACAATCTTTTTCCTCTATCACACGCTCACATTTGATTTGTTTTAATGCAATGTTGATATGTGCAAGCACTTTGGAAATCGATTCTTCTGCCTTTGCAATAGATCCTTTTTCTTCCATTTGTGCCTCTTTTTCTGTTTTCAGATTTTTACCTATTTTGCTGAAAACAATCTTGCCTGCACTGGCTGCTTCGCTCGCAAGAATATAATTTTCTTCTTCCGACATCTCTTCTTCCAGATTTGCATCCACGATCGTAATGACGCTGCCCGGTTCATACCAGCGATCCAGAGGCTCTTCGTGCAGAATATCAAAAAATTCATCCACATCAAAAATGCCGGACGGCTCAACCAGAATCCGGTCATATCCACACATTCCCATGGAGATCAGTTTTGTTTTGAATCTTCTGCGATGTGTTTCCGGATCACATCCACCGGAGATCATTTCCAGCTCGCACTGATCGCCCATCAGATCCTGAAGCATCATCATATCTACATTGACTGCACCAAAATCATTCTCCAGAATACCAATATTTTTTCCACTGTCCATCAGATATTTTGCATATTTTCTTATAAATGTTGTCTTTCCTGCACCAAGAAATCCGGTGATCAAATCTATTTTTATCATTTTATCATTTATCCTCCTTATCCTTATCATTTATTCAAACATGTCGGGATCTATAAACTAATATCAGCGATGAGAAATTAAAGCATGCCTCTACTACCATTTGATACAAACTTATTGCCCGTCACCGCATATCTGATGTAGTTATAAGCGAAAATCCACACTTTGTCCAGTCTTCCTTTTCGACAGAATTTTTCATATAACACAAAAAAAGTTCTGAAATCAAGTTGATTTCAGAACTTTAATTCAAGGCGACAACCAGATTTGAACTGGTGATCAGGGTGTTGCAGACCCACGCCTTACCACTTGGCTATGTCGCCATAA
>NZ_JBKVNQ010000063.1:0-14717 GCF_046967715.1 Hominisplanchenecus sp. | reverse complement strand
GATAATTCCTTACTGGCTGTAAGGGATATTAACCATAAATATATTGTAGTAGATTATATACCGGATGATCCAACAGAGATCCGGCATGTGGATGAAGTGCTGAAACTTTTGCAGGTCATGACAGGAGATAGACGTTATGAGGAAATTTTCAGGAAAAAGAAGGAAGGAGTGCACAGTATGTGTGATGTGGCAGAAAGGTTAGAACAAATGGGCATTGCCAAGGGAATCGAGATTGGCAGGAGTGAAGGAAGAACAGAGGGAAAAATTGAAGGCAAAATCGAAGGCAAGGTCGAAGGCAAAATACTGGTATACAGGAATTTGTGCCGGGAAGGGTTTGATGAGAAAGAAGCCAGGAGACTTACGGAGTTGCCGGAAGATGTGAATTTGGAACAGTAAAAGAAATAGAATGTCTCTGACATGTTCGGCCGAAAGGCTGAACTGTTACTAAAAAGGTCACTAAAAATTTATAAAACGAAAAGAATCGTATTGAATTTTAAGAATAAAAATGATACTATATTGTATAAAGTTTTGTTAAAAACACGTATGCAATGAAAAGGAGAGTGGTTATAAAAAAATTGCAATATGTTTTGGAAAGTACAATTAAGAAAAGGAGAAAGAATATGAAATTGAAAAAAATTTTAGCACAGTCATTAGCTGTGGCTATGGTATTGTCAAGTGTTCCAGTTGCTAATTTTACAGCACTTGCAGCAGAAGATACTGCAGCATATGCCAGTGACGATGCAAGCACCGTCGATGCGACAGCAGATGCACTTCCGGCACCATACGGATATAAAAATCTGCAGCTGACAGTTAATGAAAATGTAGAAGTAACAACAGCTGACTCGCCAAGTACAGCAAAAGACACGAATATTCTGACAAACAATGATGGGGCATTTTTGGCGATTAATGGTAATGATAGTGGGACATGGATTAATTTTCACTTTCATGAGGCACAGACTGTAGCAGGATGTTTATATTATTTATCAAAGGGTCAGTTAAATGGATATGTCAGGTTTGCAAAAGTAGAAGTGAAGACAGAAGGCAGTGATAGCTATCAGAATGTATATGAGAATGTATATGAGAACGAAACTGCCTGGGAGAAAGAGAATGTTACACGTGCAGCACTGTTTACACCGGTTTCAAAGGTTACAGATGTGAAATTTTATGGCATCTCGTTCAATGGTATTGCTAATTATATGCAAATCAATAAGATGCGAATCGTGACTGTCCCGGAAAATGCAGCACTTGTGACAGCGACAGCATCTACATCGAATGAAGAACTGGGAACAGTGACTGTGGATGTTGCTGAGGCAAAAGGAAAATCAAATACTGTACAGGTGATGAAGGGGGTTCCTGTCAAATATCAGGCAACAGCAACAGAAGCAGGCGAATTCGTTGAATGGCGTGATGCTTCCGGCAAAATTGTCAGCAACGATGCAGTGTATACGACAACGGCTGAAGAGGATACCACACTGACAGCAGTTTTCAGAGACGCTTACTATGAAAAGATTGATCAGAGTATTCTGAAAGCAAATGCAAAAGATAATTCGCATGCAAATGTGAATAACGCATCTACGCATGATTTACCGGCAACAGCTGCTTTTGATGGAGACGAGAGCACCTTATGGCATCAAAATTATAATCAGAGTGGCGGTGTGGGAAGCAAGGACAAGCCGTCTGCTTCTAATCCAATATGGATTCAGACAAGTTTTGGAACTGAAAATGAAAAAAACAAAGTAGAAACAGTAGGATGCCTGACTTATAGAGGAAGAGCAAATGGTAGTACAGCTACACGTATTTCAGATTATGTTATTTTGGCAGCAAATAGAGAAACAGGAACCCCAGAACCTAGAGATTGGGCAGTTGTAAAGGCGGGAACGATGTCATCAAATATTTCGGCAGGAAATGATGTTGATACAATAACTTTTACGCCGGTAAGAGCAACTCATATTCGCTTGGTGGCTTTGTCTGGATATAATTCAGCAAGTTTTGTATGTGCTGGTGAAATTAATCTGTACAGAGTGAAGGATACTTCGGCAAGAGTATCAGAATTGGAAGATATCGAGACAAGTGCAGGCATTAAAAATGGAACGGTAACAATCCTGCCGCCTGGATATGAAACAACAAATGATGCAAGTGAGTCAGCTGCGGCAGATGAATCAGCTTCAATAATAGGAAAACGCCTGTCAGGAACGACACGAAATGTTACTTTGTATGCAGCACCAAATGAAGGATATGTTTTCAATGGTTGGAAGAAGGATAATGCAGTTGTTTCAAGAAGTTCATTTTCTTTAACGAATACGTATGAATGTGCCAATTATATACCAACTTTTACTGAACAGCTTTCCTGCTCTCTGATAAGTATACAGCAGGATAATGTACGAGCTAATTCAGCACAGGGAACAAGCACTGGAAATGATGGTCCTGCCTGGTATGCATTTGATGGAATCGAAGCCCATCATTGGCATACAAAATATAATAATACTGGTAGTGGAGAAGGCGGGATACCGTCGTCAACAAATAAGTTGTGGATTGAAGCTGGATTTGGCTCAGAGAAAAATATCAGAAAGCTTACATATCGATCAAGATCAGATGTTGTCTCCTGTAATGCAAAAGATTATGAAATTTTGGCGGCAACTACAACAAAAGAACAGCCAAGTGATAGTGATTTTGTGGTTGTTTGCAAAGGACAGTTTGAAAATAATAATGAGGAACAGACGGTGATTCTTCCGTTTACTGTAAAAGCAACCCATATTCGGTTACGTGTATCATCGGTGTACGATCATAACAACTCTTATCTTACTGCATCTAAAATAACCTTATGGCAGGAAGATGATGCAAATGACAGTGATGTGTCCAAAGTGATATCTGTTCCATCAGTTAGTAGCAATGATATAAATTTAGGAACAGTGTCTACAGATAAGAGTTTAATGTTGGATAAGATTGATACTGCTGTTACTATGACAGCAACTCCGGCTTCTGGTTGCCATTTTGTAAAATGGCTGATTACAGATGCTAAAGGAGCAACCACTGAGAAATCAACAGCAGTACTTAATGAAGTTGTAAACAGCAAGAGTCAGTACTCTTATGTGGCATTGTTTGCAAAAGATGCAGAAGTATCGGTGAGTCTTGACCAGACCTATGTAACAATGACAGCGGGTGATTCAGCTACACAGACACTGAAAGCGATTGTAAAAAATGCAACAAATTCAACAGTTGATTGGACAACAGATAATCCGGATGTTGCAACTGTTGACGACAATGGAGTCATAACAGCAGGCCAGCGTGCCGGAGAAGCTACGATCACCGCAACATCAAAAGAAGACAATACAAAGAGTGCAACCTGTACAGTAGTTGTAAATGCAGCACCATCCACAGAAGCATTGCAAGCACTCATTACTGAAGCAGCGAACAAAGGGAGCGATGGAAAGCATTATTCAAAGGAGTCATCAAAGAAACTTAGTGAAGAGCTGAAAATAGCTCAGGGACTTCTTACATCTACAGATTTTGAGGCAATTGCAGCAGAAGAAGCTAAACTGAGAACGGCAATGGATAATCTGGTAGAATTATATAAGGTAACAATAAAATCAGAAGAAGCTGCTTTGGAAGACCTTATATTGACTGCTGTGGATGGTGATGGTGAAGACGAAGGAAGTGATACTACAGGAAAAGAAAAATGGATTTATGTTCCAATGTTTTCAAGAGTGAAGGTAACAGCACCGGGAACAGCAAATGATGCAAATTTTGCACAGTGGCAGATACCAACTAAGGGGTTTGAAGGAAAAGTTATGTGTACAAGCACGAGTTATACATTCTATGTTGTCGAAGATATGATATTGGAGGCCTCTTATGTTGAAGCAGAACCGGAAGTAAATATTTTCTGTGCAGGACGTTATCTTACTTCTCTGGGAAAAGTTTCATTCGTCGCAAAACGTTCAGTTGATAAGTCATACAGAGTGATCGAACATGGCATTATTATTACAGATCAGACAGGATGGGATAACCTGTATAAGAATAATACGAATGCAATGGTAAAAGGTGCAACCAGAACAAAGAAATCAATTGCAAAGGGAACTGCAAATAATGGAACTTATGAAGCACGATTAAAAGCGGGCAAAAAAGAAAAATGGTATGGAAGATCTTATGTCACTTATACGGACGGAGATACAACCTATACCGTATATTCCGATGTTGCACCGTATGAAAGCAAATAATAAAGAGGTGACAAAAAATGAAAAGAAATTATGAAGAACCGGAAATGGAAGTGTTGTTACTTGAATTTGCGGATGTGATGAATCAATCTACTCCTACAACTGAGGAAAGCGAATTAGGTCCGGATTTTGGCAATTTTGACTAAAGCATAATGTAATACCTGCACTGCTGGATTGGAGTGCAGGTATTTTTAAACCTGTGAAAAAGGAAGAAAATAGTATGAAAAAGATTATTTATATATGTTTGATATGTCTTATGATCTGTTCCTGTTCCGGATGCAAAAAGAAAGATCAGACACAGCAGATGGCAACAGTAAAACAGGAAAGTGAGACAGAGACAGTAAAAGAAACAGAAACAAATAAGGAAACGGAGATTCAGAATTTACCGCAGAAAACAACAGAAAGTGACAGTACAGGACAGAAAAATACAGAAGCAAGTACTGATAAGCAGGCGGCAGAAAACAGCACGGTAACTTCGCAGGAGAATGTAGAAACAGAAGAACTGGAAATTGGTGGTGAAGACTCATGGGAAGACAGTGCGGACGGCTGGGACTGAAAAACGATAACAAATGCATATGAATGCAGCAAATCTCTGCTTTTCCGGATAGAAGGGCAGGGATTTTTCGCATTATTCTGGAATGCAGTGGAGGAGAGCAACCGATATGCAGCAACGGGAAATAAAACTGGAACAAATAGAACAGACAATCCGGAAAGTTCTCGCAAGGGGTGGTGAGTTTTCTTTTTATCCGGGAGGAACGAGTATGCAGCCGTTTATCGTCCAGGGGCGGGACAAAGTCACACTTGCAGCACTTCCGGACAGGATAAAAAAGTATGATATCATACTGTATAAGCGGGAAAACGGTACATTTGTGCTGCACCGGGTAACAGGGAAAAAAGAAAATGCTTATATATTCCGTGGGGATAATCAGTTCTCGGATGAATATGGCATAAAAAGGGAACAGATGATCGGAAGGGTGACAGAAATCATCCGTGGAGATGAGGTGATCCCGGTGAATGATATAAAGCATAGGATGTGGGCAGGATTTTGGGTAAATACTGTCTTTTTCAGAAGGGTGAAACGTTTTTGCCTGAAATGCAGAAAGAAAAAACAAAATCTGGATAAAAATAAGTCATGTTGAATAAAAATGAAAAATAAGCCATGTTGACCAGGAGGACAAATATCGCTATAATTATGGAGTAGAGAATGGTTTTTGCGGCTTAATATTTCGATTCGATAGGAGCAGTGTAAATAATGTTTCCATATTCAGAGTGATAATAAGGAGAAAATTGATATGAAAATCAAAGGAGATTATCTTTTAGATACGATCGGCGGCGAGAAGATGGCTGTGCCGATCACAGTAAATGACGGAGGACTGGCAGGGCTGATCAGGCTGAATGAAGTGGGAGCGTTTCTGTGGGAGAAACTTCAGGGCGGAACAACAGAGGCAGATCTTGTAAAAGCTCTGACATCGGAATACGATGTGAAAGAAGAGAAAGCGACAGCCGATGTGAAGAAGTTTCTGGAAAAACTTCGCACAAAGGGATTGTTGGAGGAGTAGAAAATGGTAACGAAAAACTACCGGTTTGCAGATGTTGCTTTTACATTACAGATGCAGTATCCATATCTGGAGAAGCAGTGCAGAAGTTATGAAGTGGAAGAGCCGGGGATACTGATCGCAGCCAGTGATGAGGAGATCGAAAGAGAGGATCAGTCTGGCGTCAGCAGTTCGAATGGAATGCTGGAGAGTCTGGCGGTGTACCGTAAGATTTCAGAAATTATGGTTGAACACGATACATTTTTGTTTCACTGTTCCGCAGTTGCACTAGACGGTCAGGCTTATCTGTTTACAGCTCCGAGTGGCACCGGAAAATCAACCCACACACGGCTGTGGCGTGAAATCTTTGGTGAGCGTGCCGTGATGGTAAATGATGACAAGCCTCTGATCCAGGTGCGAGAGGATGCCATCTATGTCTGCGGCACACCGTGGAATGGTAAACATAACCTGGACAGCAACCAGAAAGTACCGGTCAAAGGGATCTGTCTGCTGGAACGCGGAGAAAAGAACCATATCAAGATGATTTCACCGGCAGATGCATTTCCGTATTTATTTCGCCAGGTCTACCGGCCGGCAGATCAGACAAAACTGATCCGGACGATCACTCTGCTCAAGCAGACGGCAGAACGTGTACCGCTCTACCGGATGCAGTGTGATATTTCCCATCAGGCGGCACAGATGGCATGGAAAATGATGAGTGGCAAGAAAGAAGAACAGAACCGGTGAATGAAAGAGATACGATGAAAAACAGCAGAAAGACCAACGTAAAATCTAATACTTCAGACATAGAAGCAAAAGAAAAGAAAGAGCAGCAGGAACAGGAAAAAATTCTTGCAGCCAAATATCTCATCGAGTTGATCCGCTCTGTCCTGGAAGAGCGGAAACCACAGCCAAAGCCGGAAAAAGTTTCGATGAAACAGCTGTTCCTGACGGCAAAAAATAACAATCTTATCTGCATGGCATACGATGCACTCAGGCAGATCGCAGAGCCGGAAGATGAAGATATCATGAAAAAATGGCAGAAAACCAGTCAGTCCTGTACCGTGATGGATGCGGTACAGAGAAGTGAAGGAAACAAAATTTTCAGAGCCTTCACAGAACAGGGAGAAATACGCATACTTCCCATGAAAGGCTGGATCATGAAGGGATTCTATCCCAGACCGGAATACCGTCAGATGGGAGATCTGGATTTTCTGATCGACCGTGAAAACCGAAAAAAAGCTAGAGATATCATGTGTGGTATGGGTTACAGGTTTGTAAAAAATGAATGTGATGATACCGTGGATGTCTATAAGAAAGAACCGTGGATGTATGTTGAGATACATAATCACATGACCCCTTATAAGAATAAAACCAAATACGAAAAAATATGGGAACGATGTAAAAAAAAAGACGGTCTGTATGCCATGAACTGGGATGATTACTATATGTTCATGCTGGATCATCTGGAAAAACATTTTTATTCTTCCGGTTGTGGAGTTCGTTTCTTACTGGATCTTTTTATTTTTATGGAAAAAAAGGGGAAGGAACTGCACAGAGATGTCCTGGAAAAAGAATTCCGGATCAGAGGAGAAGAAAACTTTTTTGAACAGCTGGAAAAGACAGCACTTTCCTGGTTTGGAAAAGAATATCATGTGGGTGATACGAGAATGGAGAAACTGATTCTGGTTTCAGGAGCATTCGGTACAGATAATCAGAAATACACAAACCGACAGGAAAAGATTCAGAAAAAATATAAGAATAAAAAAGTGGCAAAAGCCATGTATTTCCTGACAAGGACATTTCCGGAGTATTCTTATATGTGCAACATTTATCCATTCCTGTATAAGATACCGATACTGATGCCTGTCATGTGGATCGTGCGCCTGCTCTGTGCACCCGTAACGAAAATGGATCGCATCCGAAAGGAAGTCAGGTTCTGGAAAAACATGGGGAAGGAAGAATAAAAGATGTCAGGCTGAAATAAGAACACGTTAAAAGAATGCGAATGAAGGGAGAACACTATGATTGATTTTCACGCACATATCTTGCCGCGTATGGATGATGGAAGCCACCGTATGGCAGAAACGCAGAAAATGCTGAAGATGGAGTACGATCAGGGAGTCCGGCAGGTTGTGGCGAGTTCTCACTTCTATGCCCAGCATGAATTCCCGGAGGTTTTTCTGGATCGGCGGGAAAGACGGCTGGCACGTGTAAGAGAAACACTGTATGAGGAAGAATGGGGACAGGAAATGCAGATCTTCGGAGGAGCAGAAGTACTCTATTACAATGGAATGGCAGATTCCCCGATGCTTCCAAGTCTTTGTATTGAAGGGACAGATACACTGCTTCTGGAGATGCCTTTTTCTCAGTGGGACAAAGAAGTCTATAGGGAAGTGCGGAAAATCATTGAAAACCGCAGGATTAAAGTGATACTGGCTCACGTGGAACGTTACAGTTCGTATCAGAAAAATAAAGATATCTGGGAAGAAATCCTGGATCTTCCGCTGACAATCCAGTTAAATGCAGGAGAGATCCTTCAGTTTGGAAAGAAAAAACTCTGCAGAGAGCTGCTGAACAGCGGGATTCCGGTGCTTCTTGGGAGCGACTGCCATAATACAGGAAGAAGAGCACCGAACATGCTAAAAGGAAGAAAAGCAGTGGAGAAGCTGGCAGGGGCAGGAAAATCAGAAGAGATCGATCGATTGGGAGAGCGGGTATTAAACATATGAAAAGACAGAAAACAACAGGGATCATAGTGCTGCTGGCAGTACTTGTGTGTGTACTTGCTGTGGGAACGTGGTATTTTAGAAAACAGCACTCAGAAAAGGTTTCAGCGACAGAAGGGCAGACCGAGACGCAGCAAAGTGAAACAACGGATGAGCTGGAGCGGCTTTTATGGAACAAAATAAAATTAAACGGGAAAAAATATAAATATTCCACGGACTATGAGACGTATCTGTTTATGGGGACGGATGGCAGCGGTAAGGAAGACACAGACCGTGATGAGTATATCGGAAATATGGCAGATTTTCTGATGCTTGTGATCGTAAATCGAAAAGAACAGACGTATACATTCCTGCAGCTGAACAGAGATACGATGACAGAGATCAATCTGATCGGACGCAATGGAAAAGGGATGGCCATCGCCGATATGCAGCTCTGTACGGCACACTGGTACGGAGGCACACCGGAAGAAAGCTGCGAAAATACAGTAAAAGCAGTCTCCAGGATGCTTGGAGGAGTCAAAATTAATGGCTACTATGCGATCAATATGGAAGATATCGGAAAACTGAACCATGCAATCGGAGGAGTTACCGTAACCATCGACAGTGATTTTGGTGATGTAGATCCGACACTGAAAAAAGGCGAGACCGTTACGCTGAGTGATGAACAGGCATATAATTTTCTGAGATATCGTCAGGGAATCGATGACAGCGAAAATACTTCACGTATGAAACGTCACAGACAGTATATGCAGGCATTTATGGCGAAATTAAAGAAAAAAATGCACGATGATCCATCCATTGGGGCAGAAATTTATGAACAGATGTCAGAAGTGGCAGTCACCGATATGAGCGGAGGAGTTCTGACAGACATTCTGACGGATATGCAGCAGGCAACAAACAGGGGAACCTTTGAACTGGAAGGTACGACAAAACTCGGTCAGCATCTTGACGATGGATTGGAGCATACGGAATTTTATTTGGATAAAATGGCTATTGTCAAAACTTTGAAAGATTTGTATAATATGTGAGAAAAGTTATGTAAGAAAAATGTAGAAAAAGACAAAAGAGAGGAACTACTTATGGATCAGAGCAGGGAGAATATAATCGAAGATTCTCAGGACGAAATTGATATTGGCGAACTGCTTCGTTATCTGAAAACGAAATGGATTGTGATTGTGGCAGTGTTTTTGATCGGCGTGATTGGAGCCGGCGTTGGGACAAAGTGTCTGATCACACCTAAGTACACAGCAGTATCCAAACTTTATGTTGTGTCTGCTTCAGGGAAGAACATTGTCAATCTGGATGATTTAAGACTTGGTACAACCTTATCATCGGACTATACAGAGCTTTTGAAGACCAGACCGATCTGCAACGAGATCATCAGTGACCTGGGACTGGATTATACGGTCGGCCAGCTGAAAAGCATGATTTCGATCGTTCCGATCGAAGATACCAGACTGCTGACAGTCAGCGTGGTAAGTGCAGATCCGGAAGAAGCAAAAAACATTGCCAATACTCTGGCAGACAAGGCAGTTACATATCTTCCGAAGCTGATGGGTATCTCAGCCCCGAATATTGCAGAAGAAGCGATCACCCCGGCAGTACCGTCTTCCCCGAGCACAAAGAAAAACGTAGCTCTTGGAGGCATTCTGGCACTGGCACTGATCGTTGGAATCTATACCGTACGTTTCCTGATGGATGATACCGTCAAGACAGCAGAAGATGTAGAAAAGATTATCGGAGTTATGCCGCTTACTGTTATCCTGGAATATCAGGATAAGGACAAGAAAAAACAGGGAAGACATCGGAGGAAGTAGGTTATGAATAAAGTACAGATCAATAATATGCCGACGCTTACCTATTCTACAGAAGAAGCGATCAACCGATTGAGAGTAAACTTAAACTTTCAGGCAAAAGATGTGAAGAAGATCATGGTGATCAGCAGTACCGAGAATGAAGGCAAAAGCTTTGTGGCATTTCATACTTGGAAACAGATGGCAGAATCCGGTATCCACACATTGCTTCTGGATACGGATCTGAGAAAGTCTGTTATGGCAGAAAAATACCAGATGGAGGCAGAAAACGGCAAAAAGCTCATTGGTACATCCCATGTGCTTTCCAAAGATATGCCGTTAAAAGATGCTGTATGGCACACGATTATGCCGCAGGGGGATATTTTACCAAACGTAGAAAACCTGGTAAACCCGGCAATGCTCTTAGAGAGCGAGACATTCCACCGTCTTCTGAATGAGGCGTCCGAAGAATATCGCTATATTTTCATTGATGCACCGCCTCTTGATCTGGTATCCGACGGAGAAAAGATCGGTTCTCTGTGTGATGGGGCGATTCTTGTTGTCGCAAGCGGTAAGGTGTCACGTGGCATGGTTCAGAATTCTATCCATCAGCTGGAGAGAGCCGGATGTCCGCTGCTCGGTATTGTGCTGAACCGTGTGGAAGATCAGCGAAAGAAAAATTATTACCAGAAATATGGTTACTATGCAAGTGAAAAAGGAAAGAAAAAATAAATCCGGGTATTTCAGCGGCTATCAGGGCTTGCTGATTTACTGCATGGCATCTTTCTTACCATGCAATATATTTTTTATAAAAGGAGAAAGGAGGGAAAACAACATGAAAAAAGTACTGAAGAAAGTTATGGCATTGACTCTGGCAGCAGTATTGACGATCGGTACAGCTGTTACATCTACCGCAGCAGCACCGAGCCCGACAACCGGTAAGAAGCCAGTCAACCAGATTGCAGACACAGACAGTAAAGGTAATAACACTAAGACCCCTGTTTATACGGTAAAGACCTATGATACAGGCAGAGCACGTATTATCGGAGCTGCGACAATCAAGAAAAATGTGACTGTTCCGAACTACGTTAAAGTAAACGGCGTGAAGTACAGAGTTACCAGTATTGGTGCAAAGTCTCTGAAAAACTGGAAATCTGTAAAAAAGATTATACTTTCCAAGAATATCAAGACGGTTCACAATCAGTCTTTCAAGAACTGTAAGTCTCTGAAAACAATCGTTGTGAAAAATACAAAGAACATCTGGTTCTCACAGGATACGTTCAAAGGAAGCAACACAAAGAAAATGACCGTTAAGTTCAGCAAAAAAATGTCTAAGAAAACTTATGCAAAAATGCAGAAGAGATTAAGAAAGATTGGATTTAAGGGTAAGATCACCAGAGGCTAGTTCTGGATGGGCAGCTGCAACAGCTGCGAAGGAAAGGCACTATGCTTGTTAAGCAATACATTATAAGTATAGTGCTTTTGCTTTACAGTTGTGAAAAAGAAAACGATGTAGCACCGTGGGGGGCAATTTGCAAAAACGGGATGCACATTTGAAAATAAAGGGTGCATGGGGATAAATAAAAGATAAGAAAGAGAGCAGTTTTATGTATAGAAAAGATTCAGAAGGTTGGTTGAAACATGCAGATTTTATTGTATTGGATCTTCTGTGCCTGCAAATCTCATTTATTCTGGCATATGTCCTGAGCGGATATGGCTGGAATCCATATCATATTATGCTATACCGAAATATGTCTATATTTCTTGAACTGGCAGATTTACTGGTGATTTTCTGTTATGACACAATGAAAGGCGTACTGAAAAAAGGCTACTATCGGGATTTTGTGGTGACACTTAAACATTCCATCATGGTTGGAGGACTGGCAATTTTATATCTGTTTCTGCTTCAGCAGGGTGGAGATTATTCGAGACTGGCATTATTCCTTACTATTTTATTGTATACAGGGATCACTTATCTTGTGCGAGAACTCAGGAAGAAATCTCTGAAAAAACAGATGCAGAACGGAGGAGAGAGGTCTTTACTGATCATAACATCAGGAGAAGTGGCAAGACGAGTCGTTGATAATATGAAAGAAAACAATTATGCACGCTTTCGGATTGCAGGCGTATCTGTGATCGATGAAGACTGGATCGGAAGAAAGGTCGAAGATATTCCGGTTGTTGCAAACGAAGAGACCACTCCGAAGTATGTCTGCAAAGAATGGATCGATGAAGTCCTGATCGTGATTTCAGACGATATCCCATATCCGACTGAACTGATCAGAAAACTGAGCGAAACCGGAGTAACGATCCATCTGAACCTTACGAAAGTCACCAATATTCCGGGAAAGAAGCAGTTCGTGGAGAAAGTTGGCGTGTATACCGTTCTTACGACAAGCATCAACTACGCATCTGCATTTCAGCTGGCACTTAAAAGAATGATGGATATTGCAGGAGGACTGGTCGGATGTATCCTTACTGGACTGATCTTCCTGGTCGTGGGTCCAATGATCTATATCGCATCGCCGGGACCGATCTTCTTTTCACAGGAACGTGTCGGCAAGAATGGCAGAAAGTTTAAAATTTATAAATTCCGCAGTATGTACATGGATGCAGAAGAGCGAAAAGCAGAATTAATGGACGAAAACAAACTTGGTGACGGCAAAATGTTCAAGATGGATTTCGATCCGCGTGTGATCGGAAACAAAGTCCTGCCGGATGGCACACACAAAACAGGAATCGGAGATTTCATCCGCCGGACAAGCCTGGATGAATTCCCACAGTTCTTTAACGTGTTAAAGGGCGACATGTCGATCGTCGGCACAAGGCCGCCGCTGATTTCCGAAACCAATCTCTATGAGTTGCACCACAGAGTCCGACTGGCAATCAAACCGGGCATCACCGGCATGTGGCAGGTGAGCGGTCGCAGTGATATCACAGATTTCGAAGAAGTAGTACGGCTGGATAAAGAATACATCAGCAACTGGAATATCGGGCTGGATATCAAGATCCTGCTGAAGACGGTGCTGGTAGTGTTTAAAAGAGATGGGTCAGTGTAAGAACTGAATTCGGACAGATCCAAAAGTGGAAGAAAAGCATTGGTGGGGAACAGTATGAAAGATAAAATTACGGTGTCCATGTTCGGACAAAAACGTCTTTCCCGTGAAGGTGGGATAGAGATTGTTGTAAAAGAACTTTGCACCAGAATGGTACAGGATGGTTGTCAGATTACTTGCTATAACAGATCAGGTCATCATGTGAGCGGTGCAGAGTACGACAGGAAAACGGAATATAAGGGTATATGTCAAAAGTTTGTTCCGACGATTGAACGAAAAGGTCTCGCAGCGGTAAGCTCTTCTTTCTTTGCAGCTCTTTGCAGTGCATTTGGAAAATATGATGTGGTGCATATCCATGCCGAAGGTCCGGCTTTTTTCTCGTGGTTGCCGAAAATATTCGGCAAAAGGGTTGTGGTAACAATCCACGGTATAGACTGGAAACGTGAAAAATGGAAATCTGGTTTTGGATCTAAATTCATCCGACAGGGCGAAAAGAACGCTGTAAAGTATGCAGATGAAATGATTGTCTTGAGTAAAGGTGTTCAGGATTATTTCAAAGATATGTATGGAAGAAACACACGATTCATTCCAAATGGTGTGAACCGGCCGGAAGTACGGAAAGCTGATCTGATAACAGATAAATTTGGCCTGACTAAAGATTCCTACATACTGTTTCTTGGCAGACTGGTACCGGAAAAGGGAATCAGATATTTGATTGAGGCGTTTAAGAATGTTAAAACAAATAAAAAGCTGGTCATTGCCGGAGGTTCCAGTGATACCGACTCCTTTACGGAGGAACTAAAAGAGCTGGCAAAAGATGATAACAGAATTATTTTTACCGGATTTGTGCAGGGACAGATACTGGATGAGCTATATAGCAATACTTATATCTACACACTTCCTTCTGATTTAGAAGGTATGCCATTGAGCTTGCTGGAGGCCATGAGCTATGGTAACTGTTGTCTGGTTTCTGATATTCCAGAGTGTGCAGAGGTTGTAGAAGACAAAGCTTTGATCTTTAAAAAATCAGATGTAAAAAGCTTACGGGAAAAGATGCAAGATGCCTGCGACCATCCGGAAAAAGTTGCGAAGATGAAGAAGCAGTCAGCTGATTTTATCTGTGAGAAATATAACTGGGATGATGTTGTAGAAAAAACAATAGAGCTGTACAGAGGGAGATAACGGATGAAAGTATTGTTAATCAATAATCTCCTCTAACCGAACGCAGGTGGTGAGATGTACATAGTGAAAACGCCGAAAAAATAGCGTATTTACGGCACTTTTTGAGAAATGGATAGAGCTGCGAGAGCGGTTTTTATCTCGCTACCTAGGTTCAGCAACAGCAGATGATTTTATCATAAGAACTTTCAGTATCACTACCTGCGTTTGTATG
>NZ_JBKVNQ010000062.1:0-15008 GCF_046967715.1 Hominisplanchenecus sp. | reverse complement strand
CAAACAGTCTTTTAAAACACTCGGCATTTCAATTCTTTACACCTGCCAGGAAACCACCGACAACTTTTTATTTGGAGAGTTTACTCTCGCGATAGATGATATCATCTCTTCCTGGTCCGTTAGATACCATGGTGATCGGGAATCCGATGTGTTCTTCTACGAACTCGATGTATTTCTTGCAGTTCTCCGGCAGATCTTCGTATTTGCGGATTCCGCGGATATCGCTCTTCCAGCCTGGCAGTTTCTCCAGAACCGGTTTTGCTTTTTCCAGCTGTGCGGTAGTCGGGAAATCGGTGCTAACTTCTCCGTCGATCTCATAACCTGTGCAAACCGGAATCTCATCCAGGTATCCCAGAACATCCAGAACGGTAAATGCTACATCCGTAGCTCCCTGCATACGGCATCCATATTTGGAAGCCACACAGTCAAACCATCCCATACGGCGAGGACGACCTGTGGTTGCTCCGAACTCTCCGCCGTCTCCACCGCGTTTTCTCAGCTCATCTGCTTCTTCTCCAAAGATCTCACTTACGAACGCACCTGCTCCTACTGCACTTGAGTAAGCTTTGCATACCGTCACGATCTTGGTGATCTCATACGGCGGCAGTCCTGCACCGATTGCACCATAAGCTGCCAGTGTGGAAGAGGAGGTAACCATCGGGTAGATTCCGTGATCCGGATCTTTCAGTGTTCCCAGCTGTCCTTCCAGAAGAACCGTTTTGCCTTCTTTCAGTGCATTCCACAGATACAGGGAAGTATTGCATACAAATGGTTTTACCATTTCGCGATATTCCTTCAGTGTTTCCAGAATCTCTTCCGGAACCAGCAGTGGTTTGTGATAGAGATGCTCTAACATGACGTTTTTCTTTTCACATACGTCTTTTAATTTTCCAAGCAGTCTTTCTTCATCAAAAAGCTCATTTACCTGGAAACCGATTTTTGCGTATTTATCTGAATAAAATGGTGCGATACCTGATTTGGTAGATCCGAATGATTTTCCTGCCAGACGTTCTTCCTCATATTTATCAAATAAAATATGATATGGCATTACGATCTGTGCACGATCAGAGATCAGAAGTTTCGGCATCGGAACACCGCGTTCTACGATGCTGTTTAATTCATTTATCAAAACAGGTATATCCAGAGCAACACCATTTCCAATGATGCTTGTCGTATGGCTGTAAAATACACCTGACGGAAGTGTATGCAGTGCAAATTTTCCGTAATTGTTTACGATCGTATGACCTGCATTTGCTCCTCCCTGAAATCTTACGATGATGTCTGCTTTTTCAGCCAGCATATCGGTAATCTTACCTTTACCTTCATCGCCCCAGTTTGCTCCTACAATAGCCTGTACCATATGTGTCTCCTCCTGTGAATAGCTGTCATACTGCATTTTGCAGTATTTCTCCTATTATATGAGAACCAAAATTCTCTTTTTTATTTTTGAATAGTTACAATAACAATCCTTGTCCAGTATACTACAGTTTCCATCGTTCAGTCAACACAGAAACCAACTGTTTTCCGGCATTTTTACAGAAAGAGAAGTACAGAACCTGAAATTACCACGAAACGATTCTGTACTCCATTGCCAGCCTTATAAGTACGGCTGCATATAATTATAAAGGTTCATGTACGTCAGACTGTCGTAGTGCAGTCCGTCTGCGGTATTAAATCCCATCGACTGCAGATACTGATATGTATTGACAAAATTGTTTGGAAACGCCGCCTGCATTTTCTGATTAAACACCGTAATATTGGCCGGTTTTGCATAACCTTTGTAAAGTTTTCTGTTGACTGGATTTACGGACATGATCACAAATTTTGTATTCGGATACACTCTGATCAGCCACTGATAAGAGGCTATGTACTGATCAATATTTCCAAGATCATTGATACCATGATTCAAAATCACGGTCGCTGCCGGATTCTCATTGAGCATTTTCACCAGCTTCGGAAGTGCTTTTGTGCTGTACCAGGAATAACCACTGCCGACTTCCGCCAGATAGTACTCTGTCAGGTTTTCTTCTGTGCGGATCTGAAGAAGTTTATCGTAAGATACACAGCCCATTGCATTACTTAAACCTACCGTTCTGGAGTCCCCGACAAAGATATGCAGTTTGTCAACAGTCGTGGCAGTATTGTCCGCATCGCCTCCTGTGGTGTTGCTCTCGTCCGTCACTTCGGAGGTATCCGGTTCGGTCGCGATCTTGATGGCCGCACCGGTGATTTTATCCAGCTGATACTCTCCTACCGTCTTTCCTTTCTGAAGGACACCTTTGTTATTAAAATAGTAAAGGGTATTTTTGATCGTATGCCATCCGGTCACTCTTGCACCTGTCTTTTTTGCCAGAAAATACCGTTTCCCGGAGATCGTTTTCCATCCGGTGCAGAGTGCCCCTTTGTTCTTGCCGCTCTTGCGAAGATAGTACCAGGAATTTTTATATTTCTTCCAGCCGGTCTGCATATAACCGTTTTTATCAAAATAGTAAATCTTATTGTTGATCTTTTTCCATTTGTTCTTCGGGCACTTGCCGTTTGCATAAATATACTTCCAGCCGCTCCAGTATTTTACAAACCATCCGGTCTGTGCTTCTTTTACTTTCGGAATCAGTGCATAGCCTGTCTCAGCATGAACCTGTTTCCCAGAAAAGCCCCCCAGCATGCATATGCATAAAAATGTTACAACAATCTGCAGGTATTTTCTTTTTCTTTGCTTGCTCATATTTTCCTCCTTACATCTGTTGACGTAACCTTGTTTACTTTAACATATATTACATTTTTTTACAAGTCTGTTACGATTTTTTCTGTATTTTTGAATTTGAAGCCATACTTTGAAACACTCCAGGTTCACAAAAACACTATGCAAGAATTTTGAAAATTTTTTTGACAACAAAAAAGCAGGTATCTTCTTTTTGGAAGGTTACCTGCTCACGTGCGTTCGACTTGAATTTTCTGTTATTTTAATCCTTTTTCTGGATCAGATAATATGGCAATGCCACAAACAGAATACCGCCCAGCATATTGCCGGCTGTGACGATCAGAAGATTGTAAAGCACTCCCCCGATCGTGATAGCTGTACCCGGATCTAACAGACCAATCGTAAAAAAGGTCATATTGGCAACGCTGTGCTCATATCCGCTGGTAACAAAGGTCATCACACCCAAGATCGCCATCATGATCTTGCCAGTCTCTGTTTTCATTTTGATGCTGCACCACACCGCAAGACATACACAGATATTACAGAAGATCGCTTTTGCAAAAAGCTCCATCGGAGCTGCGGAGACTTTCGCCACTGCCGCATTTCTCAAGAACGTTCCAACTTCCTGTCCGTTCATCAGTCCGGTCATCATAAAGATTCCGGCTGTCACAACAGAACCGAGCAGATTTCCCAGATAGCAGACGATCCACACTTTGATCGTTTTCCCCCAGGAAACTTCTCCTTTTATAGATGCTGCACTCATTGTAAAATTATTTCCGGTAAACAGTTCCGCACCTGCCATAAACACAAAATTTAATCCTACTGCAAAAACAAGTCCGTTCAGCAATTTCGTTGCCGGACTTCCCGCTGCATTGAAATATCCTCCCACAACGCCCATCAGCACGCAGCCCAGTCCGACAAACATTCCTGCCAGGAAAGCAGCTGCCACATATCCAAGCGGATTCTTTTCCAGAAATTCCACTTTTTTCTTTGCAGCACCACAAACTGCCTGATACTCTTCTCGAAACATATACGCACCTCGCTTTTTCTTCTTATATTTACATTGAAAAGATGCCAGAGTCAAAAGGCTGGTATACCCATTGAACCCTGGCATCTGCTTGCTGGGAATCTTTCATCCCTGTCTTATGAAAAAATGCATATGACCTTTGCGATCATTTTGTTTTGATCAGAACAGTCCGGAAATCTTTCCTGTCTCATCTACGTCGATTCTCTCAGCCGCCGGAACTTTCGGCAGTCCAGGCATGGTCATAATATCACCGGTCAGTGCTACGATGAATCCTGCACCTGCGGAGATCTTCAGGTTACGAACAGTAATCTCAAAATCTTTCGGAGCACCCAGTTTTGTCTGGTCATCCGTTAAGCTATACTGTGTTTTTGCCATACAGATCGGGCAGTTGCCAAATCCCATATCTTCGAGCTGTTTTGCCTGTTTCTTTGCATTTGCTGTCAGGACAACTCTGCTTCCGCCGTAGATCTTCTGAACGATCTCATTCAGTTTATCTTCGATAGAACCTTCCAGTTCGTATGCATAAGTAAAGTCGTTTGGCTGATCACACAGACGGATCACTTCTTCTGCCAGAGCGATTCCGCCTTCGCCGCCTTTTGCCCATACTTCAGAGAGAACAACATTTACGCCCAGTTCTTTACATTTCTCTTCAACCAGTTTCAGTTCTGCTTCTGTATCGGTCGGGAATGCATTGATTGCAACAACGCAAGGCAGTTTGTATACGTTTGTGATATTGCTTACATGTTTCAGCAGGTTTGGCATACCTTTTTCCAGAGCTTCCAGATTTTCGTTGTTCAGGTCTGCTTTTGCAACGCCGCCGTTGTATTTCAGTGCACGAACGGTTGCTACGATAACAACTGCGTTTGGTTTCAGACCTGCCATACGGCACTTGATATCCAGGAATTTCTCAGCACCTAAGTCAGCACCGAATCCGGCTTCTGTGATGGTGTAATCAGCCAGTTTCAGACACATCTTGGTTGCTGTTACGGAGTTACATCCATGAGCAATGTTTGCGAACGGACCGCCGTGTACGATTGCCGGTGTTTTCTCCAGTGTCTGTACCAGGTTTGGTTTCAGTGCATCTTTCAGAAGAGCTGCCATAGCTCCCTGTGCATTCAGGTCACCTGCGGTAACCGGTTTCTGCTCTGCGATCTTTCCGTATGTATAGCCAATGATGATTTTAGACAGTCTTTCTTTCAGGTCTGTGATATCACGTGCCAGACACAGAACTGCCATGATCTCAGAAGCAACGGTGATGTCATAACCATCTTCTCTTGGCATTCCGTTTGTCTTTCCGCCAAGTCCGTCTACTACGTTTCTCAGCTGACGGTCGTTCATATCCACGCATCTCTTCCATGTGATCTTTCTCGGGTCAATGTTCAGTGCGTTGCCCTGGAAAATGTGGTTGTCGATCATGGCTGCCAGCAGGTTGTTTGCTGCACCGATCGCATGGAAGTCACCTGTGAAGTGGAGGTTGATATCTTCCATCGGAACTACCTGAGCATATCCGCCGCCGGCTGCTCCGCCTTTTACACCGAATACAGGTCCAAGTGACGGCTCACGAAGAGCTACCATAACTTTTTTACCAAGTCTTGACATTCCGTCTGCCAGACCTACAGATGTGGTTGTCTTTCCTTCTCCTGCCGGAGTCGGGTTGATTGCGGTAACCAGGATCAGCTTGCCGTCTTCGCCTTCTTTTTCTCTTAACAGATTGTAGTCAATTTTTGCTTTATAATTGCCGTACTGCTCCAGATATTTACGGTCAATACCTGCTTTGTCTGCAATTTCTGTGATTGGAGCCATCGTTGTCTCCTGTGCAATTTCAATGTCTGATTTGAATCCCATGATGTTCATTACTCCTTTCTTTATTAACCGCTTTTTGCGGTAATTAGCTGTTTTTGGGTAAAAAAATGCCGCACAAAAATAAAGGATAAAATATCCTGGTTCTTTGTGCAGTAGCGGAAGCGAGACCGTAACGCGGTATAACCTTCGTTCGTCGGAAGCCTCCCCCTCCAACGACACTTTACGTACGATATCTACTCTACTTATATGTAAAGCTTCTGAAAACTCTAAAAAAATCCAAAGCTTTTTTGTATATATTTACTATATCTCAACTGTCTGAAATTGTCAAGCAGATGAATAGAAAAAATTGTCTCTTTTCTGTAAAGAATGCGGCCAGTGAGACTCGAACTCACACGGTTGCCCACTGGCACCTAAAACCAGCGCGTCTGCCAATTCCGCCATGACCGCATGCTGTTTTATTATACAAAAGCAGGCACACCCTGTCAAGTGTGCCCGCCCGAAAAATCTGAAAACTTACGCTTATTTTTTGATTTTAACGCTCTTTACTGCTGAAAACTGACCAAGTGCTTTTTTGCCGTTTACTTTTTTGTAAGCTTTGATTTTATAGTAGTATGTTTTTCCTTTTTTCAGATTTTTGTTGGTAAAGGTAACCGTCTTTCCTTTGTTGATGGTTTTTACTGCTGCGTATTTTCCGTTTTTCTTTGTTGCACGGTATACAACATAACCATCTGCATTTTTAACCTTTTTCCATTTCAGGACTGCTTTTCTGCCTTTTGTGTTCTTGACAGAGTTCAGTTTTACTTTTGCTTTGTAAGCAGTCTGTGTCTGGTTGTTCTTATCATTGTTGATATCTGTTTTTGTTTCCGGTGTCTTTGTCTCGGTTTCTTTCTGTACTTTTACCAGATCTTTGATCGCATTCTGCAGATGAGCGATCGCTTCGTTTACTGTTGCCTGTGTATGCGGTGTTTTCAGCTCATCTTCTGCTTCTGCCAGCTCTGTCTCAAAAGATGCCCAGCTAGAAGCGGTGTAGTCTGCTTTTACCAGTTTCTTTGCTTCGTCTACCACTTTCTGCAGTTCTGTGGTATCTACTTTCTCATCACCTTTATTGTCAGATACGATGTTCTCAGATGTTGCCTGTACTTCAAAGGTATAATCCTGATATCCCAGTGCATATACAGTTACTTTCCAGTATCCGGTTCCGTCGGTTCCTTCCGGCAGCTGGCAGCGAAGGGATTTCGTCAGTCCAAGCTGAACACCCATGGATTTGTGCATCCAGTTGTCTGCTGCAAATTTTGTTCCGTAGGTTGCCAGTTTGTTTGTGTAAGTGCTGTCATTTCCATAGTAGTCCCAGCGAACTGTCTGCATATTTGCACCCAGATCACCATAAGCATCTCCTGTCAGGTCAACACGGATAAATGCACCGTAAGTCTCAGCATCATCTGCGGAACGTACCGTCTTTACAATCTTTGTCTCATCGACTGTTTTCTGTGCTTCATTTTTGATACCGGAATTGCTTCCTGTCTTTCTTGCCGCAAAAGAATAGGTTCCGTCTGCATTTTTTGTTGCAACTTTCAGACCATTGGTATCTGCAGTTACTTCTGCTGTCTTTGTATATGCTTTCAGTGCTTTCTCCGTATATCCGCCTTCGATTGCAGATGCATCTTCTGTTACGCTGTATTTCTTGCAGAAATCTGCATAATCTTCTGTTTTGACTGCAACCGGTACATATTTGATTCCTTTTACTTCATAATCCTCCATGGTTGCCGTTTTTGTCTCACCGTTTTCGGTGTAGGTGATCGTACCTTTATCAAACTGGATCTTGTTTCCGTCTGTCAGGACTGCATAGACAACTCTTTTCGTAGTATCCTGTCCATTTTCATCCTTTGCCGACACTTCTTCGGATGTCCAGTAAGAGATTTCATATGCTTTTCCATCGGTATCACGGATCACAGCATCACACTGGAAACTTCCGCGGTGCAGTCCGTGGTTTTTCGTTGCACGCGTTACAACGTCAAATGCACCTTTATCATATTCTCCTCTGGCATCCGCTTCTTCGGAGGAAGATTTCAGTGTACTTCCGCTTGCCAGATAAACATTTTCATTCTGCCAGTACTCTGCCCAGTCCAGACTTGCATAAACGTATTTGTAATCTGAATCTGCTGCATTGACCGGTGCTGCTGTCGGGCAGATACCGAGCATCATTGCTGCTGCGACTGCGATTGCCAGTGACTTTTTCATGTTGATGGTTCTTTTTTTCATGAGTATTCCTCCTCGAATAATAATTAGTTTGTTTTATTAAAAATTAGCATTCGCTAACCAATAACCTTAAAAATAGTTCCGCCCGGCATAAAAGAAGGCTACTCCCTTTTGCCTATGCCAGATGGAACAGGTAAAGCACGCCAAGCAGCAGCAATGCTCTGAAAACCGTAAACCACACTTCATTGCCGCGAAGTTTCGGCACTCTCGTATGGATATTTCCTTTCGGGCAGATGTCCACGCACTTCTGACACTGGAAACATTCTCCCGGCGTCTCGATCAAACCGCTCTTTGGAAGTCCCAGTTCTGCCGGACAGTTTTTCGTGCATGCCCTGCATCCTTTGATGCAGTTTTCACGGTCTCTTGCCAGTGTCAGGAACGGCAGTGCCGGAAGCAGGGAAAAGACTGCACCCATCGGACAGAAAAAACGGCAGAAAAAGCGTTCCTGCACACACATGCCGATCATCAGAATGGTCAGCAGTACAATCCCGATGGCATATCCGCCAAGTTTGAAGTTTCCGGCACGGATCATGGAAAAAACTTCCCACGGACTGGTGCCCTTTGTTTTTGCATAAACGCCTGCATAACATAACAGGCTGATCATAGCCAGCACGATGTATTTCAGCAAATATAAATACTTTGTGATCTTCTCTGAAATACGGTACGGTTTTTTCCTGATTTTTTTACAGATCCACAGATAAATACCATGCAGTGCATCTCCGAAACTTCCGAATGCACAGGCAAATCCGCAGAAAAACCGACCGAACAGAATGGTATAAAGGCAGAGGACGCACAGAGCTGTGACAAAACTTGTCATGCCGATCGCATCTCCTTTGCCAATCTGCGTAAACAGATATTTTACACCGGAAAATGCAGCTGTAAAAGCGGATGGTACCAGCAGAAAGAAGATCAGCTGTATGGTAGCTCTTACATAGCGATGTACTTGTTTTTGCTTTTTTCTGTCAAGTTTCTTGTTCATTTCTTATTCCGCCTTTTCAAGTGCCTGTATAACTGCTTCCCGGATTCCGGTTGAACTGAAGGTCGCTCCGCTGATAGTATCCACGTCCGCCGACTGTGCATCTACGATATCCTCGATGATATCCTTTGCCATTTCAAGGTATGCACTGTCCTCTTTTTGTGCTTCTTTGACTTCAATGCACGTGATTTCTCCGTTCTCGATCGTCACTTCCACAACGACCTTGCCGCCAAATCCCTGACCTTCCCCTTCGTAAGTGCCGTCCTTCCAGCCTCCGTCTGTATTCTTGGCATCTTCACCTTTTAAAGCCTCTGCCGCTGTATTTTCTGTTTTCTTTGCCTGCTGTTCCTTTAAAGCTGAAACGGTCATCTTGCTGCCCTCCAGCTCTGCGGTCAGCCTGGCGATCTCATCTCGCTGCTCCCGCATTGCAAGCACGGTATTGTAACCGCCGATTAGAAACAGTAGCAGCACAAGGCTGCACATTTTTATCCAGAATTTTTTCATCAGAATCTTCCTTACTTTTTACTCACTTTGTTGCACGATCTTTGCACTCTCAAGTGCCTGTCTGCAGGCTTCTAAAAGGGCATTGGATGAACAGGTCGCACCGGATACCACATCGATCTCGTCCAGGCTGTTCTTTGCCAGAACCTGTGCTACCACTCCCTGTGCTTTTCTTGTGCCTTCTGCCGCCCTCTTTATATAAAGAGCATCTGCAGCCACATAACCTGCTCCGCTTCCGGCAACGTTTGTGATCGCTGTGATCTTGTCATCTTTGATCGTGACGGTCGCAGTCAGTGTATAATCGTCAAACGCTCCTCCGCCAGAGGAAGTGCAGGTTGCCGAAGCGGTATAATCTCCGTCGGCATACACTCTTTCTTTTTCACTCTCCGATGAAGATTCACTTTCTGAGGGTTTCTCGGTTTCTGCTGGCTTCTGCGTCTCGGTTTCTGCCGGCTTTTCGGTTTCTTTCCCGTTAGTTGCCTCTTTTGCATGATTCAGGGCATCTTTGATCGCTTCCAGGATTCCCTTCGAGCTGTAAGTTGCTCCCGACACGGTATCTATTTTCCTGGTACTCTGTTTTTTTACAATCTGGTCTGCCACTGCTTTTGCCTTTTTGACAAATTCTTCCCCGTCTCCGTCTGTCTCTGTCACCAGGATTGAGGTGACTGTCTTATTCTGGATGACCACTGCAACGGTGATATCTCCCATATATCCTTCCCCGGTTCCATAGTAGATACCATCTTTATATGGAAACTTTCCAGTCACCTGTGGAGTGACAGTTCCGGATGTATCGTTATTCTTTTTCTCGGTTTCTTTCTTATTGTCCCCGGTTGTCTTTGTCATTTTTGCCTGATCTACAGCATTTCGGATCGCCTCGATCAGACCGGCCGAACTGTAAGTTGCCCCGGACACGCCGTCTACGTTGGTGCTCTGTTTTTCGATCACCGTGCTGATCAGTGCGGATGCCTTCTGCATATAGCTGCTTCCGTCCTGATGTTCCACGATCTCAATACTTTTGATCTTGTTATCTTTGATCACAACTTTTACTTTCACCGTTCCGCCAAATCCGGTTCCGGTGCCATAGTAAGTGCCGTCTTTGCAGGTCTGATCTTTGTCCTCCGCCACCTGCGTGATCTTTCCACTTCCGGCTGCTGCCGATGCCCCGCCTGTGCCGCCCGCTGCCGGTGAAGTACTGGTATCCTTCTCTCCGGTCAATGCATTTTTCACGGCACTTATAATGCCTCTGGAGCTATAGGTCGCACCGGATACCACATCCACATCCGTCTTCTGCCCGGAGAGGATCTTATCGATCACGCCCTTCGCTCTTCCAAAAAAAGCCGCATCTTCTCCTTCGGCACTCACGACATTGATTTCTGTGATCGTCTTGTCTTTTATTACGACCGAAACTTTAATCGTTCCGCCAAATCCCTGACCTTCCCCGGTATAAGTTCCATCTTCCAGATCAAAGTTTCCTTTTGCCGCTTTCTTTTTGCTTTCTGTTTTTGTGGCTTTTTTTGTTTTTTTCTTTATTTTGGACGTTTGCTGTCCTTTTTCTTCTGTGCTTTGTGTTGTTTCTTCCTGGAGTGTGATTTCTTCTGCTTTGGCTTCGTAAGTGGCCGGCGTATATCCCGCTAATGTTTTTCCCATGCATCCGGCCAGTACAATAACCGCCAGCATCGGTGCAAACGCTGATAATTTTTTCCAGTTCATCTTACCGCTCCTCCAGTCTTATGATTCTTGTCTTTTATTGCTTTGTTATGATTTCTGTCTTTTTTACCGCATCATCCGGTGTAAACTGATCCGCAATGTTCTCTGTCACCGATACGGTTCCGTCTTTTTCTACCAGAATCGCATCAAATTCTTCGCTGTGTGCCCGCCAGTATGCCACTGCTTTTTCTTTTCCCATCACAAAAAGTGACGTAGACAGACCATCTGCCAGCGTTCCGTCCGCACTGATGATCGTCACAGATGTCAGTCCACTGTCTGCCGGATATCCTGTTTTCGGATCCAGTATATGCTGATAGGTCTTGCCGTCCTGTTCAAAATAGCGTTCATAACCGCCGGACGTGATCACCGCACGATCCTGTGTCTCAAGGACACCAAGATAATTTTCCGTATCTTCTGGATTCTGAACGGCAACTCTCCATTTGCTTCCATCTGTTTTGATTCCAAGTACCTGTACGTTTCCGCCAAGGCTTACCATTCCGCTTGTGATGCCATGTTCACGGAAAATATCCATGATCCTTCCGGAAGTATAGCCCTTTGCGATTCCTCCGAAATCAATCTCCATTCCATCCTGTTCAAAGCTGACGGTCTGATCTTTCTCATTAAAATCAATTTTTGAAGAATCCGCCAGAGGCAGTAGTTTCTGCAGTGTTTCCTTATCCGGAACTTTATAATTGCCGTCTGTAAAGCCCCATTCCTGCATCAGTGGGTAAATACCGATCTCAAAACAGCCATCCGTACTTTTCCAGATCTCAAGTGCACGCTCAAGAAGATAAGAAGTATCTTCCGAAATGCTTCCTCCTCCATTCTGGTTCAGCTTATAGATCTCACTGTCCGTCTCTCCTGTCGAAAGCAGTGCATCCAGTCGCTCAATCTCTGCAATTGCATCCGAAACTGCACTTTCTGCATCTGCCCCATATGCAGTCACAGACATGTAAGTGTCCATCGCAAAAATATCCTGGCTCGCTGATTCTTCTGTGCCCTCTGTCTGCTCTGTTTTCTGCTGCTGTCCGCATCCTGCAGCCATTATACCGATCAGGATCACCATCAAAATTGCTGTGATCTTTTTTTTCATAAAATTTACCTACCCTTTCTTTATTCGTTCAAGCAAATTAATGTTAGCTATTTCTAACTGTATCATCCTAGCATTACTGTTTTTTTGTGTCAATATTTTTCTTCTTATCAATCAATTTTTCTCATCAAGTTACGGCGGAGGTTTTGTAAATGTACAAAGGAAGGTTATAGAAACTGTGTTATGAATACAGAACGCCATAATGCTTCGAAAACAATCTCACGACGGAAGCCTCACTACCGTCAGTACGATTTGTTTTCGAAGCATTACGGCTGTTCTACTGCATGCCACTATCTTCCATAAATACTTTTGCTTTGCACATTTTCAAATGCTCCAGGCCTGCCCGGGGTCGCCTAAGCGGAATGTCACAAATTAATAATAAACCAAAAAAGGCAGAGGCATAGTGGCATAAGAATATGTCATGTGCTCTGTCTTTTATGTTTGGCATGCAAAAATTTTTCGCTTAAGTGACCCCTGGCTGGCCAGGAGCTTTTGGCAATGTGCAAAACCCTCCGCCTTTATTTTATCGTGATCGTCTGTGCCGTATCATAATATCCATCCTGATAAACACAGTAGATCTGATAGGTTCCTTTTTCCACTGTTGTAAGCGGGATCGGAATGCTCTCTGTACGCAGAAGATAGTCTTCTTCTCTGAGCTTCAGGAATGACTGATCATAAACATAGGATTTGTTCTCTCCTTTGAAAATAATCTGGGATACCTGACGGTTCCGCATTTCTGCAAACAGGATCCCTGCAGTCAGTTTAAAATTCAGTCCTTCGCTCAGCTGCTGCGTCGGCTCTTTGATTTTGGCAGTGGTTTCTGCCAGTGGGCGAAGCGTTCCTTTGATATAATTTTCAGGCTGCTGCATCGCTTCTGACATTGTCTCATAATTTGCTTTCAGTTCAATTGCACGGTAATAATTCTTGTTGATGTAATACTGATTGAGGATTTCACCGCTCTCATAATCAAACTCATAAGTCATACCTGTTTTGGCAGTGCCGCTTTTTACCGTTCCGCACATTCCAAAGATATGACCGCTGTCTGCATCGTAAATGGTATTCGATGTAACGTTTGCTTTCACAACCTTAAGCTTTTTCAGAAGTGAGACTGTCTTCTCTTTTTCGTTCACTGCATAAACCGTTACAAACGATCCTTTTTCATGATCATAATAATCTGCTTCCGGGTTACGATGGTTGTCAAACATCGTGATCTCTACCGTATCCGAATTGCCGTCCAGATCCGTATCAATCTGATAAACGGTATGCTGTCTGTAATGCCACAGAAAATCTGAATCCGGTGTAAGCACATATTTCTCGTATTTCGTTCCTTTAAAGACTTCCGGATTTGCCAGAATCCAGACGATTTCATGTGTGGTCCAGTTTAATTTCACACCGGAATTTAAGTTTCGCGGACTGATCAGAATGGTATCATCCTCTGCCTGATAGGAAACGGTATTTAAATGTGCCCAGTCAATCACGTCTTCGGTATAATCATTTCCAAAAAGCTCCGTCATCTCCAGACTGTTGACAATCTCCCCACTCTTACGGTCAAGCTCAATGATCTTGTCATCCACATGATCCTGCAAAGTACTTGTCAGGATCAGAAGATTCCCATCTGGTTCCTTTTCAATGATCTCATGGTGCGTTCCATGTGGGACAAGGTACATCTGAACAGCACGTCCAAGATAATCCATTTCATAAAAAGCAGCAGGGAAAGATTTCGTCACAGAAGAAACGTATCCGTAATTGTCCTGCATGATATAATTTCCATTCGAAAGCTGGAACACACCGTAAGTGGATGTTCTGTGGTTCAGATACCAGCGAATATCTCCGTTTACATCATAAGCGAACGGATAATACACGCCCTGACCGGAAATAATCGTAAGACCATAGGCAGATTCTCCGGAACTTTTTTCAACCGATACCATGTCATCCATCTCTTCCGGCAGTCCGTCAGTCTGAACTTTCAGTTCCATCTCTTTAATCGTCTGATCGTTGTCATCTAAAAGTTCCAGTTTTACCGAATTCTCCGTTTTCGGGTAAAGACCGATGATCGGTACCCGATGTCCTTTTGCTTTCACAGTCACACCGGTGATATCTGCTTCTTTTGTCTTTCCTTTTACAGTAACCCGGACACGGTATTCCTCATCTGTCTGAAATACTGCAACACCGGTCAGCGGTGAGATTTGGTAAGGATCCATGATCACTTCCGGCTCTTCAAAGGTATATGCACCGGACTGGACTTCCGCCTCGATCTGCTGGTCGATCTGCCAGGAGGTATCAACCATACTGGATTCTTTTGTGATCGTCGTGTCAATTTTGTCTGCATAGGAATCCTCCATCTGGAAAGAGGTTTCTTCATTCAAATTTTCTTTTACCTTTACTTCCTGTCCGTAATATCCATAAACATCACCTGTTAATGGAATCTGCTTATCCAGCATACGATACAGCGTATTGCGGATTCCGATCCGTTTCCAGTATCCAAGACCTGCTGCCACAACAACCAGAACAGTCAGTCCAAGAAACATCCATTTCTTTTTCGCTTTCATACTTTTAAATTCCCCTTCTTAAGAAAATATTAAGTTATCACACTGGCACTTATGATAAAAAACAAATGTGAGAAAAATTTGATACTGTAACTCTTTTTTTGCAGATACAGTATCACTTTTTGCCCGCTTTCTCGCTCCGCACCAATGTCTCTGACATTTCCTCGTTACTGCAACAAAAAAAGATGCATTTCCATGCATCTTTCTCATGAGACATCGGGGATTCGAACCCCGGACAACTTGATTAAAAGTCAAGTGCTCTACCAACTGAGCTAATATCCCATATTTTGTTCTGAACTATACGAGCGAAAGCATCGGCACTTTTTGTCCAGCCGGCTTACGCTAGCTGGGCTAGCTGGATTCGAACCAGCGAATGCAGCAGTCAAAGTGCTGTGCCTTAC
>NZ_JBKVNQ010000061.1:0-15253 GCF_046967715.1 Hominisplanchenecus sp. | reverse complement strand
CCGCCTGGTCAAATTCCACCTGGATCCTGGCAAAATTCTCCCGGAACTGCTTCCGCATCCCTTCATCCAGCTCCAGAATGATCTCTTCTAAAGCTTTCTCTGCTTTGATGAGATCATCGTGCTGATTCTGAAGAAATCCATGCCGCTGTGACATCTCTTTGTAATCTTCGATCGCATTGACGTTGATGTTGCCCATCTGGCGGATCGCTGCTTTGATCTCCTCGATCCGTTTTCTGGTCTGCTTCTGATCCATGCCGTTTTCGTTCCGGAACGCAGCAGCTTCCGAAGGTGTCACCTGATATTCATCCCAGATCTGACTGATCCGCTCTTCTTTTTGACTTTCAAGCTTTTCCTGCATGGATGCAAGCCGGAAGTTTTCTTTGTCCAGATCTGCGATCTGCCCGGAAAGCTCCTCCCGCCTTGTAAAAAAGGTTTTCTGTGCCGCACTTTTCTCTTCTTTTTGTGCCTGAAGCTTCTGTAGCTGCCTGCCATGATCGCGTCCATGGTCTTTCGTACCTGCAATGCGGCTTTCAATCTGCCGGATCTGTGCTTCTTTTTCTGCAATGACATCCAGACTTTCCCGCTTTTTCTGCCCGATCTCTTTTTCTTCTTCCCTTAGATTTCGGATTTCTTTTTCGATACGTTTGAGATTCTGCCCTGCAAATTCTTCTTTCTGTCCGGCATTTGCAAGCTCCAGATGCAGCTTTTCAATGCGGGCATTCTGCTGCTCCAGCTCCGCCCTCTGGACTTCCTGTTCTTTCTGCCATCCCAGGATCTGTTCCTGCAGCTGTGCTTCTCTTTTTTCAGACTCTTTCACAGCTTCTTCGATCTGTTCTTTTTCCCGGCTGATCTGCTTTAATTCGCCGTCTAACTGGGCAGATTCTTCCTGAAGCCTTGTCAGCTCTTCTTTGGATTCTTCCCGTTTTTCTTCCATCTGGCGGATCTCCATGCGTGCCGTATTCTGAGAAACATAGGCTTTCTGAAGCTTTTCATTCAGAATTACAACTGTTTCGCGATGTTCATTCCTTTTTTTTCGGTTTTCATCGACTTCCAGCTGCAATTCTTTCCATTCTTTTTCCAGTGCCTGTACTTTCTTTTGCAGCTCTTCAACTTCTCTTCTGCGTCCCAGAAGATTGCTGCTGTTGCGGTAGGCACCACCTGTCATGGAACCGCCCGGACTTAAAGACTCTCCTTCCAGCGTAACGATCCGCAGAGAATAGTGATATTTCCTGGCAGCTGCGATCGCATGATCCATATTGTCTGCGACAAATGTCCTGCCAAGAAGGTATTCCACCAGTGCACGGTATTTCTCTTCTGTCCGGACCAGAGTGCTCGCAACGCCCAAAATCCCCGGCTCTTTCACGGCATCTTTGTTTCCTGCATTTCCTTTTCTTCCAATAGCAGTCAGCGGAAGGAAGGTAGCCCGGCCATATTTGCCACGTTTCAGAAATTCGATCATGCGTTTTGCGGTCTCTTCCCTGTCCGTCACAATATTCTGGATACTGCCGCCAAGTGCCGTTTCGATCGCCGTCTCATAAGAAGATTCTACTTTGATCAGATCGGCTACAACGCCGAGGATCCCCGGATTTTTGTCTTTCTGCTCCATCACCTTCCGGATACTGTTTCCGTATCCATCATAGCGTTCTGTTAAATTGCTCAGTGTCTCAAGCCTTGATTTCTCCCGGTGATAGAAAGACTGTTTCTGTTCCAGTTCCCGGTTCTGCCCTGCCAGTTTCTGCTGGAGCTGTTCAATCTTATCTTCCTGCTCTTTGCTTTTCCGGATCTGTTTTTCAATCTCTTCCGATACCGTTTCGTAGGCAGTCTGATATTCCTGAAGCGTCTCCTGCCATCTGGCATCTTCGCTACCGATCCGCAGGAGCTTTCCGGTTACTTCTGCTTTTCGGATCTGCATCTGTTCCTGCATGGTATCGTATCGCTGAACATTTCCTTTCACCGAAGCACGCTGATTCAAAAGTGAAATGATTTCATTTTTCCCGTCCTCGATCTGCATTTCCAGATGGGAGAGCATCGCCGTCGTCGCATCCGCTTCCAGGCAACAGTCCGCTTCCGTCAAAGAAACCTGCTCCTGTTTTTCCTTTGCAAGCAAAAACGCCTGTTGCTCCGCTTTTCTCTGTTTTTCTTTTCCGGAAAGTTCGCTCTCGATCACGCTCTTTCGCTCTTTTAAACGGACTTCCTGATCCTCCTGTGCCCGGATCTGCTCTTTCAGGACTTCGATCTGTCCGGTGAGCTGCTGGTGGAGCAACTGACTTTGCCGCTCCTGTTCCCGGATCTGCTCAATCCGCTCTTCCAGCTCCTCGATCGCTTTTTCTTCTGTTTCATAATGGACGCGGATCGTCTCGTATTCTTTCTTTATATCAGAAAGCTGCTCTTCTGCAATCTTTCGTTTTTCATCCAGATTCGCAAGTTCTGCTTTCCGCTGCTCCATTTCCAGCAGGAACAGATGCAGATCGATCTTTTTTAATTCTTCTTTTTTCTTCAGGTAGATCTTTGCCTGTTCTGCCTGATGCTGAAGCGGAACCAGCTGACGCTGAAGTTCCGAGAGAATATCGTTTACGCGGACAAGGTTCGCTCTTTCATCCTCCAGCTTTTTCACGGCTGCCGCTTTTCTTCGTTTGAACTTGACAATTCCGGCTGCCTCATCAAATAATTCTCTTCGATCTTCCGGTCTTCCGCTTAAGATCTTTTCGATCTGTCCCTGGCCGATGATGGAGTAACCCTCTTTTCCGATACCGGTGTCGTAGAAAATCTCCTGAATATCTTTCAGACGGCAGGAAGTTCCGTTTAAACGATATTCGCTCTCGCCGGAGCGGTAGACGCGGCGGCTGACCGTCACTTCCTCATAATCCACCGGCAGTTTGTGGTCGGCGTTGTCCAGTGTGATCGAAACCGACGCAAAGCCGAGCGGTTTTCGATTTTCCGTACCGGAAAAAATCACATCCTGCATGTTGCTTCCTCGCAGCTGTCTGGCACTCTGCTCACCAAGTACCCAGCGAACCGCATCTCCTACGTTGCTCTTTCCGCTTCCGTTTGGCCCTACGATCCCGGTAATGCCATTATGAAATTTAAAATCAATCTTGTTTGCAAATGATTTGAATCCCTGGATCTCAAGACTCTTTAAATACATGTCTCAGGCATTTCCTTTCAGTTTGATAATGGCACGGTAAGCGGCTTCCTGCTCTGCTGCTTTCTTGGTCCTTCCCGTTCCTTCGCCCAGTGTCTTGTCGCCCACTACCAGACTTACCACAAATTTCTTATCATGATCCGGCCCGATCTCTCCTGTCAGCACATACTCGATCTCTTTGCCTTTATAGTCACTCTGCACGATCTCCTGCAGAATAGTCTTGCTATCATAAAAGAGCTTTTTATGTTCGATATCCTTTAGAATAAATTTATGGATAAACTCCTTTGCACTAGCAAAACCACCATCCAGATAGATAGCTCCTATTACACTCTCCATAGCATCAGATACGATAGAATCCCGGTTTCTTCCGCCTGTCCGCTCTTCTCCCTTGCCAAGGAAAAGATAGCTTCCGAGGCTGATCTCGTGCGTACACAGTGCCAGCGTCGGTTCACATACAATGCTGGCACGGAGTTTTGTCATTTCGCCCTCAGCCATATCCGGGTAATTGTAAAATAAATACTCACTGCTGATGATCTCCAGAACCGCATCGCCAAGAAACTCCAGACGTTCATTGTCTTTGAGTCCTTCGTGCCTGTGTTCGTTTGCATAAGAACTGTGTGTGAGAGCCTGCTTAAACAAGGTCTTATCTTTGAAGGTATAGCCAATCTTTCCTTCCAGCTCTTTTAAATCTTTTGTCTGTTTCATCTTGTTCCTCGCTTTCTGTTTCAGTCGGATATACAGAAGGTGCTGACTTGCAGCACCTTCCCATCTGTCGTTATCGTCAGACCCCTTTTAATTTAATGCACTTTTGATTGCTTCTACTGCATCACCGACAGAAACGATCTTTTCTGCTTCTTCATTTGGAATCTCGATATCGAATTCTTCTTCAATCCCCATGATAATCTGGAAAACATCCAGGGAATCTGCACCAAGTTCATCTACAAAGGTGGTATCCAGCGTAATTTCGTTTGCATCTACGTTTAACACTTCTGCGATGATTTTTGCTAACTTTTCAAATTCCATAATAAAATACCTCTCTTATCCTTTTTGGTCTTCTTTTATAATATTTTCTCTGATTTTCTGATTGATCTCCTGTTTTGTGAACTGGACACACTGAAGGATGGAATTTTTCACTTCCACTGCCTTTGAACTTCCGTGTGTCTTTACGACCAGTCCGTTCAAACCTAAAAGCGGTGCTCCGCCATACTGGCTGGCATCAAAAGATTTGAGCGTTTCTTTCAATGCAGGTTTTACCAGTAATGCACCGATTTTGGAACGCAGGCTTGTCATCATGCCCTGCTTGACTTTACTGATCAGAGTTGCACCGACACCTTCGTAAAGTTTCAGGATCACGTTTCCCACGAACGCCTCACAGACGATCACATCGCACACTCCCTGCGGAATGTCGCGTGCCTCCACACTTCCGATAAAATTGAGCTCTTTGCATTCTTTGAGCAATGGAAACGTCTCTTTTACAAGTGCATTGCCCTTTTCCTCTTCCGCACCGATGTTGACCAGCCCGACTCTCGGATTTTTGACTCCCATAACATTTTCCATGTAGATGGAACCGATCTTTGCAAACTGCACCAGATGGGAAGGTCTGGCATCCACGTTTGCCCCACAGTCGATCAGGAGAGAAACTCCGTTCTTTGTCGGAATAAGCGGTGCCAGCGGCGGTCTTTCAATTCCTTTGATCCTGCCAACGATCACCTGACCTCCTACAAGGATTGCTCCGCTGCTTCCTGCAGAAACAAACGCATCTGCTTCTTTCTGCTTGACCATATTCATACCTTTTACGATCGAAGAATCTTTTTTCCTGCGAATTGCCATGACAGGCGGTTCGGCCGTTTCGATCACTTCTTCGGTATGCACGATCTCCAGCCTTTCTTTTGGAAAGGTGTATTTTGAAAGCTCGGCTTCGATCACCGGCTTTCTTCCCGTCAGGTAGATAAAAATATCTTCTCTGGCGTTCAGTGCTTCTACGGCACCTTTGACGATTTCTCCGGGTGCGTTGTCTCCGCCCATGGCATCTACAACCACCCTGACCATATCCTGCATAGTTTTTCCTCCTGTTGCAATTCCTAATATACTAGAGTGCGATATAAAAATCAACCTAAAATTTTTGCAGATCCTTTCATAAAAAATCAGGGACCAAACAACATCAAATTGTTCAATCCCTGATTCTATAGCATCTATGCAATTAGTCTTCAACTGCAACGATTTCTTTTTTGTTATATGTTCCGCAGTTTTTGCAAACTCTGTGAGACATCATCAGTTCACCACATTTGCTGCATTTTACCAGATTCGGAGCAGTCATTTTCCAGTTTGCTCTTCTCTTGTCTCTTCTTCCTTTGGAAGATTTATTCTTTGGACAGATTGACATGGCTTACACCTCCTTAAATTTATTGAAGATATCACGGATCTGTGCCATTCTGGGATCTAAATCTGTATGATCACAGTCGCAGGTCCCATGATTCAGATTCTTACCGCATATACTGCAGATTCCTTTACAGTCCTCTTTGCACAGCACACGAAGCGGCCAGTTCACCAGAATCTCGCTGTAGACCAGCTCATCCACATCCAGGTCATATCCATGTATATACGCGCATTCATCGAGCGCTTCCCGTCGTTCTTCTTCGGTAAGATTCATGTCGATTTTCTTCTCAAAATCAAGCTCAAACTCTACCGGAACTTCCTCCAGGCAACGTCCGCAGGGAATCAGAATCGTAAGATCCATCCTGCCCTGTATTAACAGATTCCGCTTTCCTTTGTTCGTAAGAACCAGTGAAACCGGAGTCTTTCGGGTAATCGGATACTTGCCGAGCTTCATCTCAAATGTATCCGGACCGAAGTCTGCATCTACCCGCAGTATCTTTCCATCGTCTTTCAGTACATCGTTTAAAGCGATCTGCATAATATCCTCCTATCCACGCCTAAACTATTATATCCGTGCATCTGGCATTTGTCAACCCATTTTTTTGTTTCAGGTCGAACGCATGCAAGACCCGGCACGCGATCCTGTCAGTCCAGGCAATAAGAAACTGCCGCAAATCTCTTTGCAGCAGTTTCTTCTATTAAAAATATAAGATGATGTGGGTGTCAAAAGTAAATTTTGCCACTCATTGATGTATACGAATGATTCCGTACTCCCACAATTATACCAGAGCAACGGTCTCGCGGCAGATAGCCAGCTCTTCGTTTGTCGGGATAACTGCTACTTTTACTTTGGAGTCAGCAGCAGAGATCACGCAGTTGTCACCGCTCTTTGCATTTGCTTCTGCATCCAGAGTGATGCCAAGGTAACCCAGGTAGCTGCAGACTTTTTCACGTACAAGACCTACGTTCTCACCGATACCTGCTGTAAATGCGATCGCATCTACACCATTCATAGCTGCTACATAAGAACCAACATATTTTGCCACGCGATAGCAGAATACTTCGATTGCTGCGATCGCACGTTTGTTGCCTTCTTTTGCACCTGCTGTCAGGTCACGGAAATCACTTGACAGTCCGGAAATACCTTCCAGACCGGATTTTTTATTCAGAACGTTCATAACACCTGCGATGTCCAGGTCTTCTTTCTTTGCAATGTATTCCATGATCGCCGGATCGATATCACCGGAACGTGTACCCATTACCAGACCTTCCAGCGGAGTCAGACCCATGGAAGTATCTACGCACTTGCCGTCTTTTACGGCACTGATGGATGCACCGTTTCCAAGGTGGCATACGATGATCTTAGAGTTTTTCAGATCCATACCGAGGAATCTTGCTGTTTCTTTGGATACAAAGCTGTGAGAGGTTCCGTGGAAACCATATCTTCTCACTTTGTAGTTCTCATAATATTCATATGGCAGACCATACAGATATGCTTTTTCCGGCATAGTCTGATGGAAAGCGGTATCAAATACAGCTACCATCGGTACGCCCGGCATCAGCTCTTTACATGCATTGATACCGATCAGGTTTGCCGGGTTGTGCAGCGGTGCAAGGTCGTTACACTGTGCAACTGCTTCCAGAACCTCGTCTGTGATCACAACGGAAGAAGCAAATTTCTCGCCGCCGTGTACGATACGGTGACCGACTGCATTTACTTCTGACAGGCTCTTGATCGCACCTGTTTTGTCGTTTACCAGTGCATCCAGCACCATCTGGATCGCTTCTTTATGTGTTGGCATGGCTGCCTCTGTGATCTCCTTGTCGCATCCGGCTTTCTGGTAAACCAGTCTTCCGTCAATACCGATTCTCTCGCAGAGACCTTTTGCCAGAACATCTTCTGTATCCGAATTGATCAGCTGATACTTCAGAGATGAACTTCCGCAGTTGATAACTAATACGTTCATTTTAACATCCTCCTGATATGTAAATCTTATTATTTAGCCAGACACTGTACGGCTGTGATCGCTACAACACCTACGATGTCTTCTGCAGAACATCCTCTGGACAGGTCATTGACCGGTGCTGCGATACCCTGTGTGATTGGTCCGTAAGCTTCTGCTTTTGCCAGTCTCTGTGTCAGTTTGTATCCGATGTTTCCTGCATCCAGATCCGGGAAGATCAGTACGTTTGCTTTGCCTGCGATGTCGCTGCCCGGTGCTTTGGAAGCTCCTACGCTCGGAACGATTGCTGCATCCAGCTGGAACTCTCCGTCCAGTTTCAGATCCGGATACTGCTCTTTGGCAAGTCTGGTAGCTTCTACGACTTTATCAACATCTGCATGTTTTGCACTGCCTTTTGTAGAATGAGAAAGCATTGCTACGATCGGCTCTTTCTCTACCAGCAGTTCGAAAGAATCTGCAGAAGATCCTGCGATTGCAGCCAGTTCTTCCGGATTCGGGTTCTGGTTCAGACCGGAATCTGCAAAGATAAAGGTACCGTCTGCACCGTATTCGCAATTCGGAACGACCATCAGGAAGAATGCGGATACCAGTTTTGTACCTGGTTTTGTTTTCAGGATCTGCAGACATGGACGCAGTGTATCAGCGGTAGAATGGCATGCTCCGGATACCATACCGTCTGCATCGCCCATTTTTACCATCATTACGCCATAGTACAGATACTGGTTTAACAGGATTTCTTTTGCCTGTTCCGGTGTCATGCCTTTTTTCTGACGCAGCTCAACCAGCTTGTCGATGTAAGCCTGTGTTCTGTCGGAAGTAGCCGGGTCAACAACTACGGCTCCTGTCAGATCCAGTCCTTCACTTCCTTTTTTCACTGCTTCTTCGCTTCCGACCAGAATGATCTTTGCGATTCCCTCTTTCAGGATCTGTGCTGCTGCTTCATATGTTCTGCGATCCTCGGTTTCCGGTAATACGATCGTTTTGTTTGCTGCTTTTGCTCTTTCTTTGATTACGTCAATAAATCCCATGATTTCTGACTCCTTTCAGTATAATTCATTTCCATTCACAGTCTGTAATTTCACTGTGCCTGACTGTCCGTTTCGTTACAGACTGCGTTTACTTTCATTATATCGCCTGATTGTGGTATTTTCAACCAGAAATATGTATCTTTTTACAAACAAACCCTGATCCTCCCCCTCTTTGCCATAAAATTTTCACAAATATTGTCTTACCATTGTTTTTTTATCTCTTTACCTCTGTACTGCTTCATGCTATAGTTAGCAATCATAAATCCAAGGAGCGATGTTACCATGAAAACCATCAGCATTATTGCCGAATACAACCCTTTCCACAACGGCCATGCCTGGCAGATCGCGGAGGCGAAACGCCGTACCAGTGCAGACTTTGCCCTGATCGTGATGTCCGGAGATTTTGTCCAGAGAGGCGAACCTGCCGTTCTTGATAAATTTTCCCGCACCAGGATGGCTCTGCTTGGCGGAGCAGACCTCGTACTCGAGCTTCCGGTCCGCTATGCAGCCGGCAGTGCCGAATATTTTGCGAGGGGTGCCTGCTCACTTCTTGCCTCCCTGAATGTAACCGATACACTCTGTTTTGGATGTGAAACGGAAGATCCGGCTGCTTTTTCGGCTCTTTCTTCTCTTCTTGCAAACGAACCGGAAGCTTTCAGGCGATATCTCAGATCGTATCTTGCCGCCGGAAATTCATATCCGAAGGCACGGCTTCTGGCCCTTGAATCCTGTTTCTTTCCAGACTCTTCTCAAAGCTCTCCCAGATACGACTCACATTTTGCTTCTGACGCTGATCCTTTGAGTCCTCCGGGCAATCCTTTCTCTTTCAAAACAGCCACCGAGCTTCTTTCTTTCCCGAATAATACGCTCGGGCTCGAATACCTGATTGCCTGCAGACGTCTGAAGGCTTCATTTGATTTTCTGCCGGTCAAACGTCAGGGGGCTTCGTATCACAGTTCTCTGCCCCAGGGAAATTTTGCTTCCGCCACAGCGATCCGCAAAAATCCGGCTCTTGCCTGCGGATATATGCCGGATGTCTGCCGGGAATTATATGAACATGCTGTTTCAGGTCAGATGCTTCATTCTATTGATGATTACTCAGACCTTCTACACTATGCTCTTCTGATGCAGAAGGATTATACTGCTTTTCTGGACGTAAATGCAGACCTCTCGGACCGCATCCGCAAGCTGCTGCCACAGTACAAGTCTTTTTCTTCGTTTGTAAGCCTGTTAAAAACAAAACAGGTCACCGAGGCACGCATCCGCCGCAGTCTGCTGCATATTCTGCTTGGTATTCGAAAAAAAGAACGGCCGGAAGATCGTTTTGCCGGTCTTTCTTATGCAAGAGTTCTCGGCTTTCGCCAGAGTGCATTGCCGCTTTTCAGGGAGATCAAAAAAAGAAGCTCCATCCCACTGCTGACAAAAGCCGCAGACGCGAAAAAGCTTCTTTTACCATCCGAACTGGATGAATTTCTGTTAAATGTGCGTGCCAGCGACCTCTATCACATCACCGACCCCGGCGGCGGTTACAATGAATACCGCACGCAGATCATCCGTATTTAAACGCGATATATTCTTGCATCTATCATGTACTTTTTAACTGTGCAGTATCACGAATCATATGATATTCCGCTTTTCGCTCACTCGATCAGGCTACTTTTCTGCCATTTTCCGCTTAAGTAGCGTACAAAACCGATTGCAAAGCCGATGCCCCAGCCAATCGGGATCGACCACCAGATAGCCTTTGCACCGAGCATCCCGGACATGCTGTAAGCTAGGATCACACGGGAGCTTAAGTTGATCAGCGTTACCATTAAAAACCAGAGGATGTCTCCTGCTCCCCGCAGTACGCCGGTACAGGTATTCATGATACCCATCAGTGCATAGAACAGGCCGACCACACGCAGGTATTCGATGCCGGTGGCAATCGCCGCCTGATTGGAACTGCTGTCCATGAACAGCCCGACAAACACCTTTGCATATACAAGAAGGATCCCTGTCACGATCACACCGATCACGGCACTCATCAGAAGTCCGGCACGAAATCCTTCTTTTACCCGCTCCGGTTTCTTACCGCCGATGTTCTGAGCGGTAAACGTTGAGACGGCATTGCCCACGTTTACCATCGGCAGGATTGCAATGCTGTCAATCTTCGTTGCCGCTGCATAGCCTGCCATCACGGCTTCCCCGTAACCATTGACCAGTCGCTGTACCAGAAAAATCCCGATTGACACCATCGACTGCTGGAGCATGGACGGAACTGCCACATTGCAGACAATCTCCAGGATATGCAGATCAAAAATTCTGCTCTTTTGCTGTGTTTTCATTTTCTTCATGCGGGTACAAAGCCACAGAAACGAAACAACAACTGAAATTGCCTGAGAAATATCAGTGGCCAGTGCAGCTCCGGCTACGCCCATCTTCAGTTTTGTCACAAAATACAGATCCAGTACGATGTTGCAGACGGATGACAGTGCCAGAAATACCAAGGGGGACTTTGAATCCCCGATCGCATTGAACGATGCCGTCAGCATGTTGTAGAGGAAAAGAAAGACAAGGCCGCAGAAATAAATTTTCAGATAAAGAGATGCATCTGAAAAGATTTTCTGCGGGGTCTGCATAAACCGCAGGATCGCGTCCGTCCCGAAAATCCCGACCAGCATCAGGCACAGTGCGATCACAAAAGAGGCCAAAAGCACCGTCTGGATCGCTGTTTTCATTTCTCCATACCGTTTTGCCCCAAAATACTGGGAGATCACGACCGAAGAGCCGATGCTCAGTCCCGTGGCGATCGCCACAAAGAGAAACGTAATCGAAGAAGATGCACCGACGGCTGCCAGTGCATCTGCTCCCACATAATTTCCCACAATGATAGAATCAATAATATTATAAAGCTGCTGAAAAAGATTTCCGAGTACCATCGGCACTGCAAAGAAAAACAGCGTCTTCCCCGGATTTCCTTTTGTCATATCCTTTGCCATAACTCCACCTTGTGCTTTCCGGTTTAGTTCTTGAAGCTGTGGATCGGTGCCGGGATACGTCCCTTGCGGGATACAAATGCTTCACAGGAGAAGGAATTGACCGGCATAACCGGAGCATATCCGAGCAGTCCGCCAAATTCTACCATATCTCCAACGTCTTTTCCGATGACCGGAATCACACGCACTGCCGTTGTTTTCTGGTTGACCATACCGATCGCCATCTCATCAGCGATAATACCGGAGATGGTCGCTTCGCTTGTCTTGCCCGGAATGGCGATCATGTCAAGACCGACGGAGCATACACAAGTCATTGCTTCCAGTTTTTCCAGTGTCAGGGCACCGGCTTCTACCGCATTGATCATACCCTGGTCTTCGCTGACCGGGATAAAGGCTCCGCTTAAGCCGCCGACATAAGAAGATGCCATGACACCACCCTTTTTCACCTGATCGTTCAGAAGTGCCAGTGCTGCCGTCGTGCCAGGTGCTCCTGCATGTTCCAGACCGATCTCGCAGAGAATATCTGCAACGCTGTCTCCGATCGCCGGAGTCGGTGCCAGAGAAAGATCGATGATGCCAAACGGAATACCAAGTCTTCTGGACGCTTCCTGTGCAACCAGCTGGCCTACTCGCGTAACCTTGAACGCCGTTTTTTTGATCGTCTCGCACAATACTTCAAAACTCTCACCGCGTACCTGCTCCAGGGCAGTCTTTACAACGCCAGGACCGCTGACACCGACGTTGATGATCGCATCTGCCTCGGTCACGCCGTGGAATGCTCCTGCCATAAACGGGTTGTCATCCGGTGCATTGCAGAATACAACCAGCTTTGCACAGCCAAGAGAATCCTGCTCTCTTGTATATTCTGCTGCCTGTTTTACGATCTTGCCCATCAGGCGTACCGCATCCATGTTGATACCGCATTTTGTGGAGCCGACGTTGACGGAACTGCAGACACGCTCTGTAACAGAGAGTGCTTCCGGAATGGAGCGAATCAAATTCTCATCGCTCTTTGTCATGCCCTTTGATACCAGTGCGGAGTAGCCGCCGATAAAGTTGACGCCAACCTCTTTTGCGGCACGATCCAGTGTTTTTGCAATGCTCACATAATCTTCCGGACATTTGCATGCCTTACCGCCAACGAAAGCGATCGGTGTGATGGAGATTCGCTTGTTGACGATCGGAATCCCATATTCTCTTTCAATCTGCTGACCGGTTGCTACCAGATCCTTCGCAACGGTTGTGATCTTGCGGTAAATATTTTCATTTAATACTTCCAGGTCTGCATCGACACAATCCAGCAGGCTGATACCGAGCGTAATGGTACGAACATCCAGATTTTCCTGAGTGATCATCTTATTTGTCTCGTTTACTTCAAACATATTAATCATAATCGCTGTCCTCTTTCCGTCACGGTTTAAATACGATGCATCTTGTTAAAAATATCTTCGTGTTGGCAGCGGATGGTCAGTCCCATCTCATTTCCAAGCTCTTCCAGCCCTTTTGCCAGATCTGCAAATGGTTTTTCTGACTGGTTTGCATCGGTGATCATCATCATATTGAAAAATCCCTGCACGATCGTCTGTGAAATATCCAGGATATTTACGTTATTCTCTGCCAGATACGTGCAGACTTTTGCGATGATACCTACGGTGTCTTTTCCTACTACGGTTATAACGGTACGTTTCATTTTATCTTCCTTTCTGTCTGATATGCAGACTCCGCCCGCCCTTTAAAGGGCATAGAGCGGTGATATATGATCCCTCGCTGCCACTGCGATTGGAAAATCGCCGGCCTTGTAAGGATTATCACCCAATGTAACTTCCGCACATACGGTCTCGTAAGCCAGTGCCTCGTAATTATTCTCCCTGCTTAAATGTCCAAGCAGAATGGTTTTGATCCTGTCATTTAAAATCTCACAGAGCAGACGGCCTGCATTTTCATTTGACAGGTGCCCTCTGTTCCCGAGGATCCTCTGTTTCAGATAGTAGGGATAGCTGCCAACCTGCAGCATATGTATATCGTGGTTGGATTCGAGCAGCACGCCGTCAAGATCTTTCAGATGAGAAACAATCTTCTCATCGTAATAACCAAGATCCGTCACAACGGCAACCGATTTCTCTCCATTGTCCAGACGATAGGCAACCGGCTCGGCGGCATCGTGCGATATGGCAAACGGTTCCACCTCCAGATCTTCGATCTGAAATTTCCCATCTGCCCGGATCGTATGGAACAAATCTTCATCAATCTGACCAAGGCTGGTACTGTTTCTGATCCCGTCGATCGTACCTGCTGTCGCATAGATTGGGATATGATACTTTCTGGACATCACGCCCAGCCCTTTGATGTGATCCGAATGTTCGTGTGTGATCAGGATCCCCTTCAGCTCTTCCGGCTTCCGGTCGATCTCATGCAGTCCGTCCACGATCCTTTTTCTGCTGATCCCGGTATCGATCAGCACAGAAGTCTGATCAGAACCCACATAAATGCAGTTTCCGCTGCTTCCGCTTGCTATACTACAAAAATCCATGTTCTTTTAATCCCCTGTCCATTTGTTCAAATGTATTGTCTACAAAATCACTGCTGTTGTCAACCACAAATTGACAGGACTTTCGAAATACGCTGTCTTTTTGCTGATTTTTCAAAATATCATCTATTTTGCGGTCACTATAACCGCGGCTCTGTTTCAGACGTACGCGACGTGCCGCATCGTCCACATAAATATACCAGATCTCGTCACAGATCTCGTCGTAATGTTCTTCCAGCAAAAGAGCTGCCTCCACGACCACAAACGGCACACATGCCTTTTGTTTTTCCAGATAAACGGCAGTTCGAATGTATTCTTTCACTGCCGGATGAACGATCGCATTTAACATGGCAAGCTTTTCCTGATCTGCAAACACGATCGCACCCAGTTTTTTCCGGTCGATCTTCTGATCTGCCGCCAGGATCTGCTCTCCAAACAAAGAACAGATCTGCTTATAGCAGGAAGTATCCGGCTCCATCACCAGATGGCCGACCTGATCAGCCTGAATGACTTTTGCCCTGTATTTCTCCTCCAGATAGGCAAGGATCGTACTTTTCCCTGCCCCTACCTGTCCGGTAATCCCAAGTACTTTCATATATTTATAACCTGCTTTCTGCACTTTTTGCAATCTCCGGTCTATTTTGCCTCGTACCAGTTCTCTCCGGTATGCATATCGATCTCCAGGCAAACCTTTAAATTCGCCGCACCATGCATCTCCTCTGCAAGAATCTGTTTTACCATATCCAGCTCCTCTTTTGCCGCCTCCACAAGCAGTTCATCGTGCACCTGAAGGATCAGTCTGGATCTGAAATGTTCTGCTTTCAGCCGCTCATTGACACGGATCATGGCAATCTTGATGATATCTGCCGCCGTACCCTGGATCGGTGAATTCATCGCCACACGCTCCCCGAAAGAACGCTGCATAAAATTTGAAGAAGAAAGCTCCGGAACCGGTCTTCTTCTGCCAAACAGTGTCGTGACATAGCCTTTTTCTTTTGCATCCGTCACACTCTGATCCAGGAACTGTTTGATGCCCGGATACGTCTCAAAATATTTCTCAATATATTCTGCAGCTTCTTTTCTGGAGATGCTCAAGTCCTGACTTAAGCCAAAGGAGCTGATACCGTAGACAATGCCGAAATTAACTGCCTTGGCATTTCTTCTCTGCAAAGGTGTCACCTCAGCAAACGGCACATGGAACACCTGGGAGGCCGTGATCCGGTGGATGTCCTGAGCTT
>NZ_JBKVNQ010000060.1:0-16104 GCF_046967715.1 Hominisplanchenecus sp. | reverse complement strand
TTATAATTCGTGATATTTGACGTGTTCATAATAATACCTCCATAGGTATATTTAACCATATTATAGCAATCCTCTTAAATAATGCAATCTCTTTACAGGAGTGATAAAATATAGTGTAGGAGATGATAGTATGCTACACAATGAAGCTAGAAAACTGGTATTGGAGGCTTGGGATAAAACTCACAATGCCAAGGAAATTGCAAAGTATTTTTCAGTAAATGAAAGTACCATATACCGCCTTGTAGAAGCACGCGCACACACTGGAAGTTATGAAACCAGAACGCATCTGAGAGGACGGAAACCAATTCTTACAGAAAAGCAGCACCAGGATATTCTGAAACTTGTACAAAAACAACCGGATATCACAATGAATGAGATTATCGAAATCCTCCATTTACCAGTAGGCAACGAAGCCGTCAGACGTTTTCTGATAAAACAAGGTTATACTTATAAGAAAAAGTCTTTGCATGCAAAAGAACAGGAGCGTCCCCGATGTGCAGATAAAACGCAAAACATGGACAAAAAATATAGCTGGTGCAAATCCAGAACATCAAATATATCTGGATGAAAGCGGTATTAATACAAATTTCACAAGACACTATGCACATGCAGTACATGGGAAACGTGCCATTGACGCTACCCCAATAAATACGCCTGCCGGAACAACCGTTTTGTCATCTATTCGTCTGAATGGCAGTCTGGTATATACTACATATCAAGGTGGAACAACTGCAGAGCGATTTTGTGAATATATGAAAGAACAATTGATACCGAGCCTTGAAAAAGACGATGTTGTAATCATGGATAATATGCGTTCTCATCATGCCAAAATAGTGACAAAACTTTTGGATAAAGCTGGTATTTCCTATATGTATTTGCCACCATACAGTCCGGATTTAAACCCTATTGAAAAAATGTGGTCAAAAATGAAATCCATTCTCAGAAAGAGGAAAATCCGTATTGCATCTGAACTACCTGAAGCTGTAAAAGCGGCTTTAGGAGCTGTAAGCACAAATGATTGTAAAGGGTGGTTTCGTTCATGTGGCATTTGCACTAATTAAGAGGATTACTATAAGCAATATATTTAGTTACTTATAAATTCCTCCTTTCCAGCTATTTAGAAAATTTTCTAATTACTTTATATATATCACTCTGTTTTCCCGTTGTCAATCACTATTTAGATTTTTTTCTAAATAGTTTTTTAGGAACAAGCCATAAACCATGCTGCACGTTCACAGGCGTAATTTTGCGGCTTGATTTTTTCTAATTTTCACATACCGGAATCAGAATTTCGGTCACAAATTTTCCGGTGTCATTTGTGATCCCATAGTCGATGAGGGTGATCTCTCTGGAGAATCCTGCGATTTTGAGCTGATGTTCTTTGATATAGGAGAGAAGTTTCCGATAATATTTTTCTGCCTCCTGATGTCCGCCGCAAAAGCGGATCGATACGCTCAGGGTATCCGGCAGCTGCTCGACTTCACCCTGATAGTTTTCTTCGTCATCCAGTACCAGAAATACCCGGTCATAAGCATCCAGTTGACCGTTTTCCAGCTTTTCTTCGGATATGCCAACACCCACTTTTCCAAGGAAGGTCAGAGAATCCGGCTGGTCTTTTTCCAGACGGCGGATCGCATATTCCAGATCCAGATGCGAATGGATCTTCAGGCTGTCCCGGATCCAGACGATCCGGCAGGCTTTGGTCTGCTGCATGCGGATCTCATCCAGCTTCGATGAGGCCGCATCCTGGATCTGATGGATTCTGTGGTCGATTTTCCGTTCTATGACCTCCAGCTGACGCTTCTTTTCCCGAATCATCTCTTTTTGATTTTGCAGTTTTTCTTCGATCACCTGAATGTCGCGGTTGGCGAGGAAATCTGCAATCTGCTCCAGCGGCATATCGAGCACCCGCAGATAGCGGATCGTATTGAGCACCTCAAACTGGCGGATACCATAGTAACGGTAACTGCTTTTTTCCTCGATAAACTCCGGGACGACAATCCCAATCCGCTCATAATGACGAAGCGTCCCGGTGCTGATATGGAACATTTTTGCCACATCTCCAATGCGAAATAATTTTTCTTCTTCCATGCTTATCCTGCTTTCTGCCATTCATAAACAACATGTTATCTTACATCTGATCTATGCTTTTTTGAAACTCTCACTGTGCTATCTGCTGTCTGCACATTCTGCAATCTTTTATGCTGTTTTAGCCAGACGAATGCCGCCACGCAGATCAGTGCTGAGAGCAAAGAACCGCAGGCAGTCGCGATCCCCATCGGGAAAAGGGTCTGTGGGAACCATTTTGAGGTCAGGTAAGCTCCCGGGATTCGCACGCACAGGATCGCAACGATGTTGTGGAAAAAGGAAATCCCGGATTTTCCGTAAGCACAGAAGTAACCGCTGAAGCAGAAATGGATCCCAGCAAAAAAGCAGTCAAAAATATAACCGCGTATGTACTGGCTTCCAAATGCGATCACAGTCTGATCGGATGTAAACAGTCCAACGACCGGTGATGCGATAAACTGAATCAGAATTGCGATAAAAATACCGAATCCACCGGCGATCAGCAGGGCGTAGCGAAGCGTCTCTCTGGCACGGTCGTGCTTTCCGGCACCGATATTCTGTGCCGCCAGTGCCGACACGGAGGAAAGCATCGAGGATGGCACAAGAAACAGAAAACCTATGATCTTTTCCACAATACCGACGGCTGCCGCCTGGTTTAATCCACGACGGTTGGCGATGATCGTGATGACCAGAAAGGCAACCTGGATAAATCCATCCTGAAGTGCGATTGGGACACCGATGTGCAAAATCTGTCCCATAACTTGCTTTTTCGGTCGAAAATCCGGCTTTTTCAGAGCAATCCCCATTTTCTGTCTGCGAATCATAAAGAGCGAGATCACAACACTTACCACCTGGGAAAGTGTTGTTCCAAGTGCTGCTCCGGCTGCTCCCATATGAAAAGCTCCCATAAACAGATAATCAAGTACAATATTGATCACGCAGGCGATGGCGATAAAGTACATCGGACTTTTTGAATCACCGAGCCCGCGAAAAATCGAACTGATCACATTGTAAGCGATGATAAACGGAATGCCGACAAAACAGATCGTAAGGTAGATCCTGGTACCTGCCACGGCTTCCTGTGGCGTGGACATAACCTGAAGGATCGGATTGACCAGAAGCAGAAGGATGGCAAGCATGCCTGCCGCCACCATAGCAAACAGTGTGACCGTATTTCCGATGGCATTTGCCGCCCTCCTCTTGTCGTTTGCTCCGATCGCCTGACCGATGCTGACGGTCGTTCCCATCGCAAGTCCCACGATCATAACCGTGAGCATGTGCATGACCTGGCTGCCGATTGAGACAGCGGTCGTGCCCGCCACCCCTTCAAACTGACCGATGATAAAAAGATCCGCCATTCCGTAAAGTGTCTGTAAAAAGTACGATAATAAATAAGGCAGTGAAAAGTACACGATGTTCTTTAAGACACTGCCCGAGGTAAGATTTTTTTCCATAAGGCTATCTAAAGCTCCTTTCCATTTGATGCTTTATGATAAAAAGACAGAGCCGCCGTGACAATGATAACGTCACATGCTCTGTCTTTCTTCTTTCAGCACTTTAGAAAAGTGCTGTCATTTTCTTTCTGTATGCCTGCCAAAAACCTTATTCGCTTTCTCAGGATTTTCTCTTGATTGTCTGCTGTTTCTTGGCAAATCCTTTAAATTTATTTCCGGATGCACTTCCTGCTTTCTTTCCGATCAGTTCGATTCCACGATACAGTTTCTTATTCTTGTTTTTGGAAGTGTTGATGATCGTATTTCCATTGATCCTGCTGCCCTTGCTGGAAATAACGCGGACTACTGTTCCTCCTGATTTACCGCTTGCTTTTTTTGGCACCTGCATATTGATCACGTTATTGTTTACGCGGATTTTTCCGGTTCCATTTAACCAGATGCCGTAGGAAGCATTCTTCAGGGTGATCTCATTGCCATAAACCTGCACACCGTATACACGGTAATCACCTTTCGGAATATTGCCTTTTTTCTTTGAACGATACTCACCAAGAAGCTGGATGCCGTAGTTTACGTTTTTATATTTCTTGTCTGTGATCTCGATCTTGTTATTTGCAATCACGGATTTGCTGGAAATCTTCGGTGTCTTACTCTTGTTTCCTTTTTCTGACGGATACAGTGTGATCGCCATGTCACGGAAAATAATACCGGAAGCACAGTCTGTGATTTCGTTATTTTTGATGCTGCTGTTGATATAGTTTGTCGCAATGATCGCATAACCCGGAATGTTGATAAATTTATTGTTTTCGATCCTGATGTTGCTGTGATAACATCCTACGATCGCCGCATGGGTTCCGACGCCACGCTGTACGTTTTTAAATGTACAGTTCGTGATCGTGATATTGCGGTTTGGTGTCTCATCGTATTTGCCGTAAGATGCAAAATGGTCTTTCTGCAGTGTCTCAATCTGGATCGCTTCGTTGTTGCTGTCTGCTTTTCCATGATAATCTGAGAATACGCAGTTGTTGATCGTTACATTCTGAGCTGCCGCAAACTCGATACTGTGAGAACTGTAGGTATTTGTCAGTGTCATGTTTTCGATCGTTACATCGCTTGCATGTGCAAATCGCAGAAGCGTTGATTTATAACCATGCTGTGCACCCTGGCCGTCAATGGTACCGCCATGGAACGTAATATTTTTAAAACCGGTGTAACCCGAAATTTTCTTTACATCTTCGCTACGTCCAAAACGGAACATGGATGAACCGGATGTACGGATCAGGGTTACGCCTTCCATATCAATATAGGTGTTGCTGTATACATTAAAGCAGCTGCCGGCTTTGTAAGTACCTGCCGGGATTTTGATACGGTAGATCGTGTTTTTGTCTTCACTGTCGCGAGCTACATCCAATGCCTTCTGAAATGCTTTCTCAAAGTCATATTTGCTGTCCAGTTCTACATCCTGATAGGATGCAGCATGAACTTCCAGTGCCGGAAAGAGCGGCATCTGTGGCTGTGCACCCACAAAGGTAAGAGATGCTGCAAATGCGGCTCCAAAAAGCATTGCCTTTAAATTACGTGATTTCATTTTTTCAATTCCTCCTCTGTCACTCTGTATTTCTGCACAAAAATTCATCGATATTTCTGTACTTTTTATGTGTTTTAAATTATAAATCTTCCTGATAAAGAAATCAACCTTATTTGCCGACAATTAATGATAAATATCCCCACTCCCATACCAGTTCATCAAAACTGTTTTCCAGATATTCATAAATATCGTCTTCTTCGTATCCTGTCATCCGTGTGATCAGCACCAGATAATCCCGCAGTGTTTCGTATGCAAGATCCCGGCATCCGTCCTGCATCCATTTCAGGAAGAGACTGTGCCGGATCATAGTATATTCCATTGCGATCCACTGCATCTGAATGACCATGCTCTCCAAATCACCGTCCGGCATCAGAAGATCCGAAAACAGTTCATTTTCCATAAAAACAGCCAGGAGTTTTCGGTATTTTTCCCATTGCTTTGCAAACTCCTGTCCTTTCTGCTCCATTTCATCGGCATCATACGTTTCGGAAAGCTGCTCTGCCAGAGGCAGGATCTGCGTCAGATAATCCTGATACAGACCTTCTTTCTGATAATTGACAGCCAGATCCTGCAAAAGCTCATTGCATTCATCCATGGTATCCAGAAACGGCAGATCAATCGCAAGGATCGCCGTTTTCAGTTCTTTCACGGCTTCTCTGGAGAAATAGTTCTCGATCCTTTCTTCTGACAGCGTATCTTCCTGCTCTGCCTGATATAATTCCAGCAGAATATAAAAATTCTCCAGCAGCGTTTCTTCGATGCTCTGTTCTTTGTTTCGGAACATTTCCATCATCTTTTCACGGATCATTGTCCGCAGATTTCTGCCGTTTTCCGGCACCTCCGGAAAAACCACGTTCTCTTCCTCTGCCCAGAGATCGATCACCGCCGGGCAGCATGGCATCAGAACTTCTTCTTCATGCGTTTCAAATCTGTGCACTTCTCTTGGGAAAACGGTACAAGTTTCCGACAGAACCGAATCCCCATAAGCCGATACCAGTCTGCAGAGTCGGTTTTCAGAAAGAAACGGACATTTATGCTCTTCATCCAGTCGGATCACTCTGCCTCCGTCCTTTTTGGTTGTATAGGCACTGAGATTTTTCCGCTGCACCTTCACTTCCTGCGGCGGATATTTCTTTTTCCATTTTCGGTTGGTCTCGTTGTCCACTGCAATCTTCCACTCCTGACAGCAGGTGAAAGTACACTTGTCTGCAATGCAGGTGAATCTATCATAATAATTCGGTTTTATGCGTTCCATCATTTCTCGCTTTCTATTATTCCACTTGGCGATTGAATCCGCCACTGATACAAGCTTGTTGCTCGCCGCCTGCAAAAGCAGGCGTCATCTCACATCTGATATTTAAATATGTTTCAAAATCCAGTTTTTTACATCCAGGTAAACATTCTCTCTGTCCAGTTCATTGAGGATCTCGTGCCGGTCATCCTCATATAACTTCAGTTCCAGATCACGGATTCCACATTTTCGGTATTCTTCAAATACTTTTTCCACACCTTTTCCGTAATTGCCCACCGGATCTTCCTCGCCGGCGATCATATAGACTGGCAGATTTTTCGGTATTTTCTCGATATTTTCCTTCTTCTGGATAAATCCAAGGACATCAAACAGCGTCTGATAGCCATTGACCGTAAACAGAAATGTGCAGTATTTATCCCGGTTATAGGCATCCACCATTTCCGTATTTTTTGTCAGCCAGTCGTTTGCTGTCCGCTTATATGCGATGCGTTTGTTGTAACTGCCAAAGGCCAGCTTCTGCAAAAACTTCGAGCGGTGACGTTCTCCTTTTACTTTACTGATCACACCCGCACAGAGTTTTCCGGCCGTCAAAACTGCCCCCGGCGTGTAACCGGTCCCGCAGATAATTGCCCCGGTCAGTTCCTCGCCATAGGTCATCAGATAGCGTCTCGCCATAAACGATCCCATGCTGTGCCCAAACAGAAAATACGGCACATCCGCTCCATACTGTTCCTTCGCATAACGTGTGACTTCGTGAAGATCTTCGATCACCGCCGCACTTTTTTCTTCACCGAAATATCCGAGATCCTCATCCTTTTCTGCTGTCAGCCCGTGTCCCTTGTGGTCATTCCCGATCACCAGGATTCCTGCCTGATTGAGGTAATTCGCAAAATGACTGTACCTTTTGATATATTCGATCATGCCATGCGAAATCTGCATGATCGCTTTTCTCTCTCCTGATGGTTCCCAGACTGCAATGTGCAGTCTGCTGCTGCCTGATGAAATATATCGTTCCTGCATGAGATTCCTCGCTTTCCTTTTTCGTTTATTATACTGTATTTTGCCTTCTGCAAATCAAAAAAGAACGCTGCGACTGTTTTTGTCTGCTGCGTTCTTTTTTTACCGAAGCGATTCTTTTTTCACAATCTGATAACCCATTTTCAGATGTTTTTTGAGATCATCGCCGGATTCTAAAATTTCAACCAGCATCCTGGCTGCTTCCTGCCCCATCGTTTTGTGGTAGAAATGCACACTGCTGATCGCCGGTGACACCGCACTTCCTATCTCGGTGTCTCCAAACGCCACGATCTGAACCTGCTGCGGAACCTGGATATCATGCTCATGAAAATACCGCAGTGCTCCGACGGCGAGGCTGTCCGTTGCACAGAACAGAGAGTCCACTTCCGGATGTGTTTTCCATATTTTTGCAGCTTTCTCGTAACCGCCCTGCATGCACAATTCCGTTTCATACATACAGGATCTGTCCATCCTGATGCCGGCATCTGCCATTGCATCCAGAAATCCGCTCTTTCGTGCTTTTCCTGCCGCTTTGTCTTTTGCCGGCTCTCCGATATAGGCGATGTGTCTGCCTTTTTTCGTCAGCATTTTTGCAGCATCATATGCCGCATGATAATCATCCTGAAAAACGCAGGAATATTGCCGGATCTCCTGTGCCGTCACCACGATCGGCACTTCGACTTCTTCCATCAGGTGCAGATGTTCTCTGGAAAGCATCGTTCCCATGAAAATGATGCCGTCAACCTGATTTTTTTCGAAAATACGGAGGTATTTCAGCTCCGCCCTGGTGTTATTCCGCGTATCTGCCAGCAAAAGCTGATAACCTTTTACCGAAAGAACCTCACTGATCCCTGACACCATCTGGCTCACCGACCCGGACTCAATCTCCGGAATGATCACACCGACCAGCTTTGTCACTTTGCTTCTTAAATTTCTCGCCTGCTGTGACGGGCGATAGCCGGTCTCTTCTATCACTTTCCGGATTGCTGCCCTTTTTTCTTCGCTTACATATCCATCATTCAGATAGCGGGATACCGTCGCCCTAGAAACACCGGCCAGTTCTGCAATTTCATTGATATTCATAATGCCTCTGCCTCACGTGCGTTCAACCTGAACCTGTCTTACGCCTTTTTCTTAATGTCCATGTGGTTTCTGTCTCATTTTCTCTTCTTCTGCATGCAGATCCTCATTCAGGAAATCAATCAGAACGATCAGAAACGGCAGCAGAGTGATCCAGATTGCCTTCCCGGAATAAATATTGCAGGCAACCGTTCCAAACACCACACCTAATAAGAAACATACCACCATCATGCAATGTTTGCCCCATTTTTCTCGATGTTTTTTATCTTTTTTCCGAAAATGCTGGATTTCTTTTGCCAGTCCCAGACCGACCTGGCGGATATGGTTTGTCGCAAAAGTTGTCGCCATCGGCGTTCCCTCTGCCTGACGAAACGTATTGTACTGCATGGAAGCAATAAAGTTGACCGCAACCTGTGAGATCTGCACCGGTGCGGATTCCGGTACAAGTCCAAGCACCAGAACGGTTGCCATTTCAACTGCGATCAGAAGAGTGTCCCAGCGGATTTTCAGATGATACTTGACTGGGTTCGGCAGCAGTTCTGAGATAAATGCACCTGCCATATACGCAGAAATCGGGAACAGGTAGTAGGCTGCCGTTTCCCATTCTGCCTGACCGATCGCCAGTCCAAGCAGCACCAGATTCCCTGTCTGAGCATTACAGAATACTTTCCCGCGTAACAAAAAGGTATACGCACCAAAAAATCCTGCGATCGCAATCAGGGTATAATACACTCGGTTTCTTTCACATTCCAGATAATTTTCTGTGTTTTCCAATGTTGCTCCTCCTTTGGGGAAGTGTTATAATAAGACGAATAGTTACATTCTATCTTATAAATCGTTTTCTTTCAACCGGAAACTGCGTTATTCTTGATTTTCACATGGTAAGCGTTATAATATCAGATGTCGGAATTGTGCAAAGTACTTCGCAGGCATCCTTTTCAGGAAGCAAAATTCTGAAATCAAAAATCTGAAACAATCTCTGTACAGAAGGGAGTCTTTCTTTATGAAAAAACTAATTGCAGATATGCACATGCACACCCTTGTCAGCGGACATGCATACGGAACGATACGCGAAATGGCTGCCACTGCAGGTGAAAAAAATCTGAAACTGATCGGGATCACAGAACACGCACCCGGCATTCCGGGAACGGTCGATCCTTTTTATTATCTGAATCTCACAGTCATCCCTCGCGTGCTTTCGAATGTACAGATCCTGCACGGATGTGAGATCAATGTTTTAAATGACGGAAAACTGTCTCTGGAACAGAAATATATTGATTTTCTGGATTATGCAATCGTCGGAATCCACAAAGAGTGTTATACTGATGAAGGAAAAGAAAAGAACACCGACAACTTGATCGCATGTATGAAAAATGAGAAAGTACATTTTGTCTCTCACCCGGATGATGATCATACACCACTTGACTATGAACGTCTCGTTTCAGCTGCCAAACAGTACCGGGTCGCTCTGGAAGTCAACAACAGTTCGCTGGTCAAAAAAGACCGCCGTCTGAATTGCTATGAAAATTATCGGAAGATGCTGAAACTCTGTGAGCAGCAGCAAGTTCCGATTATTATAAGCTCCGATGCCCATGATCCGAGCTGGGTAGGACGTTTTGATCTCGCCGTCAAACTTCTGGAAGAACTGCAGTTTGATGAGTCTTTGATCTTAACAAATGATATAGAAAAACTGAGAGCATTTATCGGCGTATAAGCTCTGATTATTTTTTGCCCGCAACAGCGGGCATTTTTTAAGAATGTTACTTTACGGTAATTTTACACGTTTTTTTCAGGCTGCCGGCTTTTATCGTAATCGTCGCTTTTCCCTTTTTCTTTGCTTTTACAACACCTTTTCCATTTACAGATGCAACCTTTTTATCAGAGGATTTATATGTAAGTTTTGCCACATTCTTTGGCGTTGCCTTTGCTTTAATGCTCCATTTTTTGCCTTTTTTCAGGGTTTTCTTTTTCGGTACACCCGTAATCTTTTTTACTTGGACTTTGGCATCCCCGGTCACCTGGATTGTTCTGGACTCTTCGAAAACACCGCATTTTGCTGTAATTTTGGCTGTTCCTGCACTCACACCGGTAACTACACCTTTTTCATCTACAGCTGCCACTTTCGGATTGGAAGAACTCCACTCTACTGTGTCCTCAAAAGAGAGTTTGTGTGTGCGTGACTGATAGAACCCCGAGCCTCTGTAATTTGCATAAAATTTCGCCTGCACCATTTTGGAAGAGGCCAGTTTCTCTTTAAAAGGCTCCATGTATGCCTTTACATCCTGGTTCTGAACCTGGATTTTCTGCACTTTATTCTTTACTGCTTTTGCCTGGCCTTCATCCAGTCCTGTTTCAAAACTGAACTCCCCGGATGTCGTATTTTTGAAATCTGCATCCGGGCAAATGAAGGTTGCAAGTCCAACATAAAGATTGTTCGGATTGATCATCGATGTATAATGGCCTGTCACCCCACCGGTCTGTTTTACCCAGTCCTGCTTTTCACCGTACCACTGATCGATTCCGGTGATCATATCATTGCTGTTATTCCATGCCAGAACTTCTCCCCAGCTCTTCACCCCATTTGGTGATGCCTGTGAAAAACACATCGTTCCATTTGGTCTTTGATGATCCATATACACAGATGCTTCTGCTGCCCGGACTCTTGCGATATATTCCAGATCAGAAGACCATTTGACCGGTACATAATCTGACATCGTAAGCTCTCGGTTGGGATCACGCGGATCCTGAACGCCCTGTTTGCACGCCTCTTTTCGGATCTCATTGATCCGTTTCAATGCCGCATCTGCACTTGCCAGATAGCTGCCTTTCAGTCCAACCAGAACACAGTTTTCATCCACGGAATCCGTCTCTGCAAGCGTATGATCCTGAAGTGTTTCCACTGCCGGCATCTCCGAGATTTCCTGCTGTATCTCCGAAGCAAATGCAGGAACAGCTGCTATTCCTGCCAGTACCGACACACTGAGTACTAATGCGATCCATTTCCTTTTCATCTCTTTCGTACCTCCTTGAGCTTTTTTGTTAAATATCTTTGTGAAACAGTGTACTAAAAACATTTGTTCTCTTTGCAATACCTGATATCTTTATTCGTTCCACAGAAAACAGAAAATTTTGTAAGAAGACCGGTAGGAACATTTTCTATATCCTGCCGGTCTTCTTATAATATCATATTCAACTATGTGATGATCTTATATCTTATTCTTCACCCAGATAATATTTTCCATAAGCATCTGCTGCTTTAATTGCTGCAAATACAGTTTCCGGCGTCACTTCAAAAGGCATATTGTGAAGTGTATCATTTTCCGCACAGGCGGTCTTTGCAACTTCCATCAGCTGCTCATCTGTCACATTGCCGGCACCAAGTTCTGCCAGGGTAACAGGCAGTCCGACTTCGATGCACCACAAAATGATATCTTCCAGTTCTTCTTCCGGAACGTTTTCCAGTACCAGCTGAGTAAGTGTTCCAAATGCAACTTTTTCTCCATGATACATATGGTGGCATTCTTCCAGTACTGTAAATCCATTGTGGATCGCATGTGCTCCCGCAAGTCCGGCACTTTCAAATCCGATACCGGAAAGGAGCGTGTTCGCTTCGATCACTTTTTCGACTGCCGGTGTGCATACACCTGCTTCCAGTGCAATTTTGGCTTTTACGCCTTCTTCCATCAGCGTATCAAAGCAAAGTTTTGCAAGTGCCATCGCTGCTTCCGTTGTCTTTCCGCCTGCACAGGAAGTTGCACCGCTGCGTTTGCATGCTCTCGCCTCGAAGTAAGTTGCAAGTGCATCTCCCATACCGGCTACTGTAAGGCGTACCGGTGATTTTGTGATAATATCGGTGTCCATCAGAACCAGATTCGGATTGGCCGGAAGGAACAGATATTTTTCAAAGATACCTTCTTCTGTATAAACAACGGACAGTGCACTGCACGGTGCATCAGTTGATGCGATCGTCGGGCAGATAAATACCGGTGTGCCTGCATAATATGCAACTGCTTTCGCTGTATCAAAGATCTTGCCTCCGCCGATACCGATCACAAGATCACACTGATTTTCTTTTACAATATTTACCAGACGGTCGATTTCACTGTTGCAACATTCTCCGTTAAAATAATCAAAAACCACTTCACATGTACTTTCTGCAAAGCTGTCTTCGATCATTTTTCCGATTCTCTTATAACCGCCTTTGCTGATCAGAACCAGTGCTTTTTTTCCGCAGTTGGACGCATAAGTTCCGATTTTTTTCATTTCCCCTGCACCCTGTAAATATTTAGACGGGCTGATTAAAATTTTTGCCATTTTTAACACTCCTTTTCTTTTTGTCCTCAAAAGTCGTTATCCGCATCTGGCTTTTGCGTTTGGATTCTTTTGTAATGGAATCTGTCTCTATTATAATAATTGCATTGTACATTTTCAAGCCCAAACTTACTTGAACGCATCTGCCAGATTGCCGTCAATATATCTGCTGAATTTTTATGCTTTTTTTCAAAAAAACAGAAAAATATTTTGGAATTCTTGCTTTTAAGGCTGGTATACGAATTTTTTTCTGTACATATATTCGTAAAAGTGTTAGATTTATAATTATACATTATCTAAGAAAGGATTACTATCATGCTTCAGACAATCGAATCCATCAACAATGCCGTTAATAACTTCATCTGGGGTGTCCCGGCGATGATCTGCATTATCGGTGTCGGGCTTTATCTAAGCCTGCGGACCGGATTTATCCAGATTCGCAAATTCCCTTATGCACTGAAAACCACGCTCGGAAGAATTTTCAAAAAGAAGGAAGCTTCTGACGGCTCCATGACTCCTTTCCAGGCTGTCTGTACGGCCCTCGCCGGAACGGTCGGTACCGGAAATATCGCCGGTGTCGCCGGTGCGATCGCGATCGGCGGTCCGGGTGCCGTGTTCTGGATGTGGATCTCCGCAATCCTTGGAATGTGCACGAAATTCACTGAGGTCACACTTGCCGTTCATTTCCGCGAACGAAATAAAAAGGGTGATTATGTCGGCGGTCCGATGTACTACATCAAAAACGGACTGAGCAAGAAATGGCAGATCCTTGCAATTCTTTATTCCGCCTTCGGTGTACTGACCGTTTTCGGTACCGGAAATGCCACACAGGTAAATACAATCACTACTGCGATCGACACTGCTCTGATCAATTTCAACATCATTCCGGAATCTGCATCCAAAACGCTGAATCTGGTTCTTGGTATTGTGATCATGCTTCTTGTCGGTATGGTTCTGCTTGGCGGTATCAAACGAATCGGAAGTGTCTCCGAAAAACTGGTTCCGTTCATGGCACTGTTGTACATCGTTCTTGCGATCGGTGTGGTTGTACTGAATTTTGAGAGAGTTCCTGCTGTATTCCATGATATCGTTTGCGGAGCTTTTAACCCGGCTGCCGTCACCGGCGGTGTGATCGGAAGTTTCTTCCTCAGCCTGAAAAAAGGTGTATCCCGCGGTATCTTTTCCAATGAAGCAGGTCTTGGTACCGGTTCTATCGCCCATGCCTGTGCTGATACCAGCAAACCGGTAAAACAGGGTATGTTCGGTATTTTCGAAGTATTTGCCGACACGATCGTTATCTGTACTCTGACTGCCCTTGTCATTCTGGTAAGCGGTGTTCCGGTCAACTACGGAGCTGCCGCAGGTGCCGAGCTGACAATCTCCGGATTCACTTCTACCTACGGAAACTGGATATCTGTTTTTACCGCAGTTGCCATGTGCTGTTTTGCTTTCTCCACGATCATCGGCTGGGGACTTTACGGTGCACGCTGTATTGAGTTCCTGTTTTCCGAGAAAGTAGTAAAACCGTTTATGATCGCCTATTCACTGGTAGCTATCATCGGAGCAACGGTCGATCTCGGACTTCTCTGGAGCATCGCCGAGACCTTCAACGGACTTATGGCAATCCCGAACCTGATCGGTATCTTCCTTCTTTCCGGAACTGCCATCGCTCTGACAAAAGAATATTTTGCGAAAAAATAATTTCATAAAAGTAAGTGCAAAATATTGCTACGTTACTCATGAATTACGCTTGCACCAAAATGATAGATGCAAGCGTTTTACTTTATTTTAGTTTTGACAGTTCGCTTTCGCAGTCTCGCTCCATGGAGCAAGTTGTTCCAGCTGTTCATCTGACATTTTATCGTTTGGCCGTTGTGATAAGAGATATGTCAGATATTTATAGGTATTCAGATCATTCGCTTTTGCCATCTCAACTATCGTATACACAATAGCACTAGCGGTGGCTCCTTTAGGACTGGCGCTGAACAGCCAGTTCTTCCGGCCAACAGTGAATGGTCTGATTGCATTCTCACTAAGATTGTTGGATAAACTGCAATGACCGTCTTCCAGATAGGTCATCAGGGTGTCTTTCCGATTTTGGGCATAGTTCACCGCTTTCGCCAAACGGGTTCCCTTGTTTGGGTGCTGTTGATCCAGCCAATTCCAGAATGCATCCAGTATCGGCTTCTCCTTTTCAAGACGGAACTGTTTTCTCTGCTCCGCAGTATGTTTTTTTGCTTTTGAGTATCTCTCACAATCAAACAGCTTGGAGCAGAACTGTACTCCCTGCACCGCCGGAAGGCTGTAATCATACTCTTTCCCTTTCGGTATGGCATCTGTGAAGTAACGTCTCACATGTGCCCAGCAAGAGCAGCGTTTGATATCCGGCAGATTATTATAACCCTGGTATCCATCCGTCTCCAGATATCCGCTGAACCCCTGTAGGAAAGATGCTGCATGGAACTTTGCCCTTGTCTCTGTGTAATGGTAGAGCAGGATCGGCGGAAGTCCATCTTCTCCACTGCGGAAGAGCCACATCCAGGAATCCGTTTCAGGATTACGCTCCGGCTCATTCAGTACCTGAACCCGGGTTTCATCTGCCATCAGATATTTACGCATCCGTAACTGACGGTGAAAATAATCATAAACATGACGGAGATAATTCTCGGCACAGTAAATGATCCAGTTAGCAAGCGTAGCCCGGCTTAATGGGACACCCAGTTGCTTCCAGTCCTCTTCCTGCCGGTTTAACGGCAGACCATTCTGGTACTTCTGGTGCATTGCCCATCCGACAACGGATTCCGATGCATAACTTTCCGGGATCAATGGTTCCTGAACAGGGGCTTTGACAAATGTCTGATCATCCGGATGTTCCTCTGATATGGCACACTCCGGGCATTTATAGGTTTCACGATAGATATTTACTACTTTTCCCTTGGCAGGGGTAAAGCGAAATTCATGGCGGACGAATTCTTTCCCAATACATTCCATCTGCGTCCCGCAGGCTGGACAGTTTCGCTCCTCTTCCGGAAGAGAAATGACCTCATCGCAGGAAGGGACATTTTTAAAAAGATCTGCATGTGTCCGTCTTGCTTTTCTCTTATGTTCTGGAACAGTGATGTCATCAGGAAGTTCCTGTTCCCATGTCGGATCTGCTTCCTGCTCGGCTTCATCAAAAAGATTCAGCTGGCCATCGATATCTTTCCGTTTTTCACTGGAAGTACCAAAAAGTTTCTTCGTGAGATATTCAATCTGCTGACGGAGGTTTTCTTTTTCCAGACGGTCTGCTTCCAATGTTTTTTGTAAAGACTGGATCCGTTCTGTCTGTGCGGATATCG